>JAFXOI010000011.1 GCA_017528825.1 Elusimicrobiaceae bacterium
GGCCGGAGACCAAGGACTCATGGTAGGATATGCGGTGGATGAAACCTTGGAGTATATGCCGCTGCCGCTTGTATTGTCCAATGAAATTTTGCGTAATTTGGAAAAGGCCCGCAAGAACAAAACCTTGCCCTACATTGGACCGGATGCCAAAAGCCAAGTCACAGTTGAATATCAAGACGGCAAACCATTGCGGGTAGATACCGTGGTAGTTTCTACGCAACATACGGAAGAAATTTTAGATAAATCCGGTCAAAAAATTACCGATAAATCTAAACGGGAAATTGAAGCGGTGGCCATTTTGCCCGCCATCAAAAAATGGATGGATAAAGACACTAAAATTTTAATTAATCCGACGGGAAAATTTGTCATTGGCGGACCGCAAAGTGATACCGGAATGACCGGACGCAAAATTATTGTGGATACTTACGGCGGTCGTTGTCCGCACGGAGGCGGTGCTTTCTCGGGCAAAGACCCCACCAAAGTAGACCGCTCTGCAGCCTATATGGCGCGCTATATTGCCAAAAATATCGTCGCGGCAAAACTGGCCAAAGAGTGTACTGTGCAAATTGCCTATGCAATCGGCAAAGATGAACCTGTCGGTTTTTATGTGGATACAGACGGCACCGGAACAGTATCTGACCAAGAGTTAGCACGCATGGCCCGTAAAGTATTCCCAATGACGCCCAAAGGCATTATTGAGCATTTCAAACTGCGTAACCCTATCTATTTGCGCACGGCGGCATATGGGCATTTTGGCCGCAAGGCATTCCCTTGGGAAGCCACCGACAAAGTAAAGGCCCTGCAACAACTTGTTCATAAGTAAAAAATCCCCGTGTCAAACACGGGGATTTTTATATATAAACTCAAGTTATAATACTTGTTTGAGTTGAATAGGAGCTTGTGTTTTATCTACCGGCAACACGGTGTGGCTATTAATTTTCTTATCCAACTTAAACACATTGACCCGATAGCTAACCACTAATTCATCTTTCTGCAAGTCGGCAGAAATCAGCTCGAAAACATTATCCGGTAAATTACTGTCTGATTCCAATACAATTAACATTTGTTTGGAAAAATTTACTTTCGGGTAATTACCGCGGGCTTTATTTTTGAAAGCCTTATATTCCGTTTCGTTTTGAATTAAATAATGTTTAACGGGCGCCGCAATTAGCGTAATTTGGCTATCTTCCATATTCGCAGGAGTTGTCGGAATCGTCTGAGGGGCTACCGAGGTTACTTCTTCTCCGGTGAGCTTCAAGTCCAGTGGTTTTTTATAGGCTTCTCCTTGCGGCATTTCCTCTTCTTTGGGGGCAACCCCCGCAATGTCTGACAAGTCCGTCAAGGAAATTTGGCTGGGCAAATCTCTTCCGTCTTCACGTACCACCTTCTTATCTTCCTCAGCCGTCACATCCTCTTGCATAGAAGCATTCGCAATAGCTTCTGCCGCGGCCATATCTTCTGGAGGAATTTGATTAAAAATCCCCACGGATTCTCCGTCAGCGGTGTAGAGTTGCTCCACCTCACTGGAGCCGTTATGACCTATACGGCCGATTAGCCACCCCCCCACAAAAAATAGAGCCAAACAAAAGGCTAAACTTATTATTTTAGTCTTATTATTTGCCATACCCCTCCTTTTCATCGTACGAAGCAACAATCACAGAGCGCAATCCGCCGCGCGGCGTAAAAGTACCCGTCACGGTAGCGCATTTGGGATGAGCTGCCTTTACGACATCATCCAAAATTTTATTGGCGATATTTTCCATAAAAATCCCCATATCGCGATATTCTAACAAATAGTATTTCAAACTTTTTAACTCCAAACATAAATCATTAGGAATATACTCAATGGTAATCACGCCAAAATCCGGCAAGCCGGTTTTCGGACACACGGAAGTAAATTCCGGCAATTCAATACGAATCGTATAATCCCGTTTATATTGGTTGGGCCAGCATTGAATGGCCGGTAAAACAGTATCCGCGTTTTTGCGAGCATGGTCGGATGTATAACCAAAATCAATATCTTGTGTTTTCATTTGATACGTAATAACCTCACCGAATTTAAAAGTAAAATCAGAATGCCGGCAGCCATAGCTGTCCACAGCACAACTCCGTCTTGCCAAACGGAACGCGGCACTCGAATCAGTGCCAACAACAACAAGGTATAACAAACTGCACTTAAAATAACATTACTTTTGATACAGCCACAAATTTTCTGATACAACCCAAACAAATCAATTACACTATACAAATCGGCACGTTCTATAATCAAATCTACCCAATTATTATATACATTTTTATCCGTTGAAAACACGACGCCAACATTTGCCTTGAGTAAAGCAGTCATGTCATTAAAACCATCTCCAATCATAGCAGTTACTTTCCCTAAAGACATATAATTACCAATAATCTCTGCTTTAGTTTGCGGCAAGACGGAAAAATTGATTTTCTCAATCCCTAATTTATCGGCAACAGTTTGGACAGAAGATTGCGTATCCCCCGACATAATAACCAACTCTTTACCTTGCTGTTTTAAGTTTTTTACCATGTCTATGGCTCCGGGACGTATACGATCCGATAATTCCACATACCCCATATAGTTTCCATTTCGCGCGACATAAATAACCGTTTGGGTAGGTTGAGCAATTGAGGGCAGCGATACCCCATGGCTTTTCAACCAAGAAGACCTTCCCGCTAAAATTACATCTTTTCCGGCCACTCCCTTTACGCCCAGCCCCGGTTTTACTTCAAACTGTACCAAGGGCTTTGGAAAAATATGATGTTCCCGCCCATAACGTAAAGCCGCTTTTGCAAAAGGACCGTCCACCATTTGTTCTACGGTTATCAAACAAGACAATAACTGATCGGCATTTTGGCCTTTTGCCTCGTGAACAGCATCTATTGTTAATACCCCATCTGTCAACGTACCCGTTTTATCAAGAAAAACTACTGCCGCTTTCTCTAATTGAGCCAATGCTTCCAGTGACTGTATACTAATAGAACGGCGACCAGCTCCCCACTTGGCAAAACATACCGGAAAAATACCCACAAAGAAAAAGGCAAACGGGCAGCCCAGTCCCAAGGCCAGCAATGCAATCCCCAAACTGTGCAACGGACGGGTATAACCACCTGCCCAATAGACAAAAATATAACTGCTTACTGCCATCACAACCGCCCAGCCCAACATCCACACCGCATATTTGTCTAACGGGTTATGTCTTTTTTGACGGCGGCGCTCACTGCTTTGAATCGTTTGGATAATTCCCGCTAACACAGATTTATCTAAGGTATTTTCCACCTCTACCCAAATATCATTGCCTTGATTGAGGGTGCCTGCATACACGACACTACCTTTTGTTTTGAGAGCCGGCAACGTATTGCCCGTAATAAAACTTTCTTCTATGTAACTTTCCCCCCTTACAATTTTCCCCTCACAGGGCACCACTTCCCCGGCTTTCACGCGGATTTGGTCTCCTATTTTCAGCTCTCTGGCAAACACTATCTGCTCCCGGTTCGTGCGAAACAGACGGGCAGATTTAGGTAAAAAATCTTCTAATTTTTTGATAAAGACATCCGAGCGTTCCTGTCGGCTGGCTTCGGGGATATTAACCATTAAATATAAGGTCAAAATCCCGCCCGATATCAGATACATATCCGGCAAGACACCGGCCAAAGGATGTAATAAGAAAGTTTTGGATAGGTTGTAGCTCAAACAAGCCGCGATGCTTACCGCGACCAACACAGAAAAACTAAAGCAACCGTGGCGTATATCCTGCCAAGCATTTTTGAACAAAACATCCCCGCAAAATACTAATTGCAACAGGCTCAATATAAATAAACCCGTTAAGGCCCCTTCCATGGCTTTACTATAACCCAGCACAAGCAGAAAACATAGCGACAGGATACATCTATAGACGTAGGATTTTACGTGCACGGAACAAGCTGCCACCGAAGACGCCGGAGCCAAAGAGACGGAATTCATATAGAATTATTTTTTACCTATATTTAAGAAACGATAACCAATAATATGCTTACGTCCCTCTTCAGTCGTCAACATACGGATTTTATTTTGATAACGAGCCGCATGCGCAGGATCTAATCGACGAGCAGCTAGGTAATGTTGCGTAGCTTCTACGGGAGAGTTTAAGGCAAGCATATCGCCCAACAAGTCGTAAATAGGTGCATAATTGGAAGCTAACATTTTAGATTCTTGTGCATAGGCAATCGCTTGATCGGTTTCGCCACGGCTAAATAATAATTCTGCGGCATAATAGTAGGGCAATGCGTATTTAGGAGACAAAGCCATTGCTTGTTGAAAATCTTCTAAAGCATTTTGGAAATATCCCATTTTTACAAAGGTACGCCCCCGCTCCAAATACGGACGCGGATTTTCAGGTTCTAGGCTCATTAACGTCGTATAATCTTCTGCGGCGCTAGCATAATAGCCGGCGGCATATTGTGCCAAACCTCTGTCCAAATATAATAACGTGAACTTCGGGTTTAATTCTTCAACTTTGGCAAAATCTAATAACGCAGATCCTATATTGCCCTGCTGACTTAAAGCTACTGCACGGTTCAACAAAGCCATCACATAATTAGGGCGCAAAAAAATTGCTTGGTTCAAGTATAAAATAGCATCCTGATAATTTCCTAAATCAATGTATAAAGCCGCTAAATTGTTTAGAACTTCCGGCTGATTGTAGTTTAACTCTACCGCACGCACATAATCCCGCTCAGCGGCTTGTTTGTTTTTCTTTAATTGTTCCGCATCTTTTGCTTTCAAACGTTCATATAAAAGTCCGCGGCTGGCATAGGCGGCACTACTGGAAGGATTATTTTTGATGATTTGAGAATAAACCTGAATTGCTTTTGCAAAATCTCCCTTCTGCGTAAGTTGCTGTGCTTTACTAAACAAGGAAGCCTCTTTGCCTCCGCACGCCACTACTAATAAAGACATTACTACTATCCATAAAACTTTTTTCATTTTTCCTCCTGAGCCGGGTGTTTACGCGTTAGCAGTAACGCTAACACCAACAATCCCCCGCCTACGGTAATAAATGAATCTGCCGCATTAAACACGGGCCAGACTCGTAAATCAATAAAATCCACAACAAACCCTAAGGTTATTCTATCATAAAGATTGCCTAATGCACCGCCTAAAATAAATACTAACCCCCATTTGGCCGGCCATCCATAGTCGCAAAACTCTTTCCAATTTTTCAGTATAAACCCCAAAATCAACAGCGTAACCAAAATCAGTATTAGATTACCGCCCTGCATCATACCAAACGCCGCTCCGGTATTTTGCACATAATTGAGCTGCAAATAAGGAGCTAACACAAGCGGTTGATCCGTCAAATAAGCTAACGTCAATCGTTTAGTCAGGCGGTCTATTAATAGCAGCGACAACAATACCCAACAAACCGATTGATTGGAACGCAACCAACCCTTCAACTGTTCCAGTTTTTTACGCAACTGTTTGCTCCTCGGGAACCACCAAACCTTCCCGTTTCAATACCGCTTCACAGCGATCACACAAATCCTCGTGTGCTCTGCCGGCGGCCCCCACTTCAGGTTTCCACTGCCAACAACGGGCACATTTGTGTCCTTCAGCATGAGAAATCTGTACCTCAAAAGGTTTTTCTCCTGCTTTTAATTCCACAGCAGATACAATGAAAATTTCCGGCCATAATTCGGCATTATCCTTAAAGAACTGCAAAGTAGCCGCTTCACTAGAAAGCAAAGTCACTTTAGCTTCTAAGGCAGAGCCAATGAGTCCCTGCTGGCGGGCTTCTTCTAAAGCCTTGAGCACTTCTTCCCGAATTTGGCGGATTTTATTCCACTTTTCTGTCAGAGCAGCATCGGCTGTTACAGAGGCATGTTCTGGCATATCGGATAAGAAAATGCTCTTAGCAAGTCCTTTTCCTGAAGGAATTTTTAACAGTTCTTGCCATGCTTCTTCCGCCGTAAAACACAACACCGGGGCCAGCAATTGCAACAAAGTTCTTACGATCTCGCACAACGCGGTTTGAGCACTTCGACGAGACGGTGCAGAAGCACCTAAAGTATAAAGTCTATCTTTCGAAGCGTCCAACATAAACGCAGACAAATCTAAAATACAGAAATCAGCAATTGCACGCATCGCTCGGCGGAAATTAAATTCCATATAAGCCGCGCGCACCTCTGTAATCAAACTGTCTAATTTACCTAACATATAGCGGTCCATTTCAGCCAATTTATCGGTGGGAACTGTATGTTGAGACGGCTCAAAATCAGACAAATTGCCTAAAGCGTAACGAATGGTATTACGCAATTTGCGGTAAGTATCAATAGGGCCGCCCAAGATTTCATCGGAAATACGCACATCCCCTTGATAGTCGGAGAACGCTACCCACAAGCGCAAAATATCAGCTCCGTATTTGTTAATGACATCGGCGGGATCTGTTACATTCCCTTCCGATTTATGCATCGGACGACCGTTTCCATCTAACACCATCCCGTGTGTTAAAATAGTTTTGAAAGGAGCTTTGCCTTCCAAAGTATAAGACGGAATGTACGAGCTCTGGAACCAACCACGATGTTGGTCAGAACCTTCGGAATAAACATCGGCCGGGAAATTCATACCGCGGTCTTTTACTACTGCCGCCCACGAAACACCACTATCCAACCATACATCCAAAATGTCGGTTTCTTTTCTAAAGTCGTGGCAACCACATTCACAACTGTAGCCTTCCGGCATTAATTTTTCCACCGGGTCGGTAAACCAAAAATCAGAACCCTCATTCATGGCACGTTTTTTAATGAACTCAAATAATTCATGATTTACTTGCGGTTTGCCGCATTTTTTACAATATAAAATGGTGACTGGAGTTCCCCAAAAACGCTGACGAGATAAACACCAATCCGGACGCAACCCAATCATAGCGCGCATCCGCTCACGGCCTGCTGCCGGATAGAATTGGACATTGTCCAGATTTTCCATCAGTTTGCCGCGCAAACCGTCTTTGTCAATACTCATGAACCATTGTTCCGTAGCACGGAAAATAATCGGGCTATGACAACGCCAACAATGCGGATAACTGTGTGTAATCTCTTGTTCCTTAATCAGCGCGCCGAGTTCGTCCAACTTTTTGACCATAAGCGGATTGGCCTCAAAAACGTGCATCCCTTCAAATACACCTGCATCTTTGGTATAACAACCCTTTTCATCCACAGGGCAGAAGGTTTCCAATTTCCATTGTTTTCCGGCTTGATAGTCTTCTTCCCCGTGACCCGGTGCAATATGAACAACCCCCACACCGGCGTCCATGGTCACAAAATCTGTCCAAATAATCGGGTTTTCTTTTTGCGTAAGCGGATGATAATATTTCTGTCCGACGAGATTTTCTCCGCGTAGCGTATTTACTTTCTTTACGCTTACTCCCGTATTTTTGATAAATTCTTCCGCCAATTTGTCTGCCACCACGTAATACTCTTTTGTATGGTCATCTTGCAGAACGGCATAATCTTCGTCTTTATTCACAGCGGCGGCTTGGTTGGCGGGAATAGTCCACGGAGTGGTAGTCCATACTCCCAGCGAAACCGGTTTTGAAAAATCCAACTTACCAAAAATTTCTTCTGTGGGATTAACTAGTTTGAATCGCAAATAAATAGAAGAAGATTTTACATCCTTATATTCGGTTTCAGCATCTGCCAAAGCGGTTTCACAATGGCTACACCAGGTAATAGTTTTTTGGCCTTTATATACGTATCCCTTTTCAATCAAGTCCAAAAATACGCCCACCGTAATTCCCTCATAACGCTTGTCCATCGTTAAGTACGGATTATCCCAATCGCCTTGCACTCCTAAGCGTTTGAAACCTTGGCGTTGCAAATCAATAAACTTAGCGGCAAAAGCACGTGCTTTCTTGCGGAAAGCCGGCACATCGGTGATATGTTTTTTATCCTGTTTGAGTTCTTTTAAGAGTGCTTGTTCGATAGGAAGTCCATGGCAGTCCCACCCCGGCACATAGGGCGTATAATAACCCATCAATGCGCGGCTTTTTAGAATGATATCCTTAATAGTTTTATCCAAGGCGTGACCTATGTGAATAGCCCCGTTAGCGTACGGAGGGCCATCGTGTAGTACGAAATGTTTACCGGCTTCATTTTTCTTCAAAATGGCCTGATACAAATCCATTTGTTTCCAGAAATCTAGTAACTTGGGTTCTTTTTGCGCCAGTCCCGCACGCATCGGAAAATCCGTTTTAGGAAGTAAAACGGTTGCTGAATATTTATTTTTTGCCATGATCTAACACTCTCTGTATAAGGATATATAGTTATTATACGAAATTGCACCCCCGTGTTACTACTTAAAATTCCCCCTTCTCAAAGCGCGCCGAATATGCTATGCTGAAAGTCCACCCTACTCTGAAGCGAAATTATTAAACTACGGGTGGAGGAGGCCGTACCCCATGAGAATGATAGACATAATTATTAAGAAACGCAATGGAAACACCCTCAATGCAGAAGAATTTGATTTTGTTGCACAAGCCGCAGCCAAAGGAACCGTACCGGATTATCAGCTGTCGGCTTTTTTAATGGCATGCTTCTTAAATCCACTTTCCGATAAAGAGACCGCTTTACTCACTAAAGCCATGGCCCATTCCGGTGCCCGTTTAGACTTTTCCGATATTAAAATTCCTAAAGTAGACAAACACTCCACCGGCGGCGTAGGTGACGGAGTTTCGTTGCCATTGGCAGCTTTGGTGGCTTGTGCGGGTGTGGCAGTACCCATGATGTCCGGCCGCGGACTGGGTCATACCGGCGGCACTTTAGATAAATTGGAATCTATTAAAAATTTTGAAATCCGCATTCCGGCCAAACTTATTCACCGCCAAATCCAAAAGCTCGGTGTTTGTATGTTTGGGCAAACCAAAGATTTAGCTCCGGCCGACCGCAAACTTTATTCCTTGCGCGATGCTACCGGCACAGTAGAAAGCCGTCCGTTAATCGTGGCCAGTATTTTATCCAAAAAATATGCCGAAGGTGTAGACAGCTTGCTAATGGACGTGAAATACGGTTCCGGCGCCTTTATGCAAAAACTAGAGGATAGTAAAAAATTGGCCAAAATGTTGGTAACTACAGCCAAACTGTTAGGATTAAAATGCCGCGCGTTGATTACCTATATGGACCAACCGTTAGGCCGTGCGGTGGGTAATGCCAATGAAATGTATCAAGCTATCCAAATTCTAAAAGGCCATAAAGATTTAGCTCCGGACTTTTATGAAGCACTCATGGAAACCGGCGCACACATGCTAGTCATCAGCGGCAAAGAAAAAGACGTCAACAAAGCCCGCAAATTATTAGAAAGTTATATTGACAACGGAGAGGCATTATATAAATTCACCCGTATGGTCAAATGGCAAGGCGGTAACCCCAAAGTGGTGGATGAGCCGGAAAAATATCTGCCCAATGCCAAACTAAAATGGGAATTAAAAGCCGACAAAAAGGGCTTTGTCAATTTCATTGATGCCAAGATGACCGGTATGGCCGGTGTACTACTGGGTGCCGGACGCAACACCATGGAAGACCCGATTGACTACGGTGCCGGTATTTGGCTGGAGAAAAAGGCAGGCGACGCTGTCAAGAAAGGAGATGTCATTGCCACTTTGTATGCTTCGGACAAGAAACGTTTGGAAGCCGGCGCGGAGTTGTTTAAGAAAGCTGTTAAACTGTCCGCCGTCAAACCCAAACCGTATAAATTGATACACAGTATTATTAAGTAGGAAATTATTTAGACTTAATACGCAAACAGCCCCGAAAAACATCGGGGCTGTTTATATTTAAAATTAATTTCTCAAGTATAGCTTTCCAAATAAGTATGCAATCCTTCCTCACGGGCTTGTTTCACTCCGTCGGCATACAAGGCTTCCGCCTCTTCCACACGCCCCAGCGCATACAGCACCTGTGCTAAGGAAAGTTTGGTCAAAATTTGCCCACGCATTTCATCGGAATTGGCAAACAGGTCGCGCGCGGCCTCTAAATCTGCCAATGCTTGCGGCAGTTTATTGCGGCGCTTCAAAATATCGGCACGCCCCCACTTTACAAAACCCAAATCTACTTTGTCGCCAATGCCGCTATATAATTTATCGGCTTTGTTATAGTGGCGCAAGGCTTCGTCATATTTTCCTTGTTGGCGCAGTCCGTTAGCCATTCCGCAATTAGTATAGGCTTTGCCGAATAAATCTTCTGTCTTATTAAAAATTTTTTCTGCCAATTTGTAATATTTCACGCAGTCATCAATTTTGCCGGCAATGCGGCTAATCCCTGCTAGTCCGCAATAGCCGTAAGCTAAGTTAATAGAATCCCCGCATTTTTTGGCATATTTAATGGATTGCTGGAACTGAGCAATTCCTTCCGCTAACATTCCTTTTAAGCGGTACACGCCGCCTTTGGCCCAGCAAATAAAACTCATACCGGCTATATCTTTTTGCTGTGTGTACGCGGCCAGCACTGCATCTAATAATTCCAGAGCCTCATCTAATTTTCCCCACGCACGCAAAGCCATCGCACTTTCTTGCATAGCGCGAATCATATATTCGTCATATTCCAACTCTTTGGCCATTTCCAGAGCTTCTTCGGCCAATTCATAGGCCGCCGCCGCTACGCCCAGTGTGCGGTAGCAGGCCGCCATGGCCAGCAAAATATCCATCCGCTCTTCAGCCTGCACAGAAAGTTTTAATGCTTTGGCATACGTCAACAAAGCCGGCTGAAAAGAGCCCAATAAACGTTGCGCTTCCCCTTGCATAAAAAGCAGTGAAGCATTTAAATTTTTCTTCCCTTTCAAGATTTCTAACACTTTAGAGGGAGTGGTATCCAACCAATTTTGCAACTGTTCCATATTTATTTTTGCGGGCATAAAAACTCCTAATTAGATGTGTAGATATTTCTTGATTTCCGCTAACGTAGCCGGTAAATCATACGGTTTTCCGATAAAATAATCCGCCCCTGCTTCTTGAGCGCGGGTACGACTTTCAGCATCGGTTAGTGTAGACATAATGACTATCGGAATACGCCACGTGGCATTATCGGTTTTGAGCATTTTGCACACTTCAAAACCACTTAATTTAGGGAGCATCAAATCCAGTAAAATCAAATCCGGTTTCTCACGTTTGGCGGCGGCAACTCCTTGCACTCCGTCAGCGGCCCATACGACTTGCACTTCATTTAATTTCAAAGCCCCTATCAAAGCACCCGCCAAAGTTTTGGAATCTTCAATCAGTACCACTTTTTTCATGACAACAACTCCGCTTTATCTTTGTACATTTGTCCCAGTTTTACATACTCACGTGCATTTTGCAAAATACTGTTCATTTCGTCTTCTGTCAATTCACGAATCACTTTGGCCGGCACTCCCATCACTAAAGAGCCTGCGGGTATATTCTTTCCGGCCGTTATCACGGCTCCGGCACCGATTAAACAGTTGGCACCGATTTCACTTTCCAGTACCACCGCATTCATTCCAATTAAGCAATTATCCCCAATTTTACTGCCGTGAATAATAGCGCCATGGCCTACGGTGACTCCTTTGCCTATTTGAGCGGGACAATTATAATTGACATGCACACAAGCATTGTCTTGGATATTACTATTGTTACCAATCGTAATTTGAGCAATATCCCCCCTTAATACCGCACAGGGCCATACAGAAACATTTTCCCCCAAGGTGACCTCACCGCTAAGTACCGCCGTTGGATGAATAAAAGCACTCGGAGCAGTTTTAGGTACTAATTCGTCAATTCTTTCCTTCATATTCCACCGCCTTTTTGAGTTTTTTGGACCGCTGGGGCGTCTCCGAAAGTTGCAACCCCCAATAAATAAAAATACTTACAATACCCGGGATAATATAGTACACCACACGGTAAATGAGCGTCGCCATCAAAGCCGCTTCCCAATCAATGCCCATTTGGGCAAATACGGCGGTCATTGCTAGCTCCATGGCGCCCAACCCGCCGGGCAAAATGGGGATTAATGTAGTTACCATACCGATGGCAAAGCCGGCTATTAACACCCCCGCAGATATGTGTACTCCCACCGCACGGAAAGCAAAATACAACACCAATATAGTGAATAACCAATCCGCGCATACATACACAATCGCACCGGTTAATTTATTTTTCTTTTTGTGGATTAAATCAATTCCCTCATCCAATTGGTCCACAAAATCATCATATTTTCCTTTGGGAATAAGTGCCCGAAACACGTGATATAACACTTTGTTGAGCAGACGGAAAATTTTGCGCACCCATTTAGAACGCCATTCATTATTAAACAAGAAGGCGGTGATAAGCACACACACCGCACACATCAGAACAATTAATGAGAAATTTTTCACAATTTGCAAAGTAGTTGCAGACGAATTAAAGAACATTAATACCGAGCCTTGCAAAATGATAATAGCCAGCACAAAATACAACAGTACGGTAATGACAATACTGGCCGTTACACACATGCCAAACGGCACGCGTCGCCGATTGAGCAAATGTGCACGCAACGCAAAACCGCTTACTCCTAAGGAAGAAACGACATAATTCACCGTGGTAGATACTAATGCGATTCCAATAGCCGCTCCTTTGTTAATGCGGCGGCCCATAATACGCAACACCTCGTACAGGCTCATCCCCATAGAGACATAAATCAACGCCGAGGAAAGCAAACTTAAAAACAAATACTTTGTTTTGACTTCCTGCCAAATTTTAAGCATGCTATCTTTTCCTTGGTAGATTAACCAAGCCACCATCCCCACCGATAGCAATGCCCCCAACATGTATAACAAAACTTTTGTTTTCTTTTTCATATATTCACACCGCTTACACAGACAAAGCAATCTATAAAAAATTATATAATTTATTAAACCAATTTGACAGTCATCTTCCCTATATTTGAAGGATATCTATGAAAAGCATTAAAGTCACGGGAGCCAAAGGGCACAATTTGAAAAATATTTCCGTAGAAATACCCAAGGACAAAATGGTAGTCATTACCGGTTTGTCCGGAAGCGGTAAGAGTTCTCTTGCCTTTGATACCATCTATGCGGAAGGCCAACGCAAATATGTAGAAAGTATGTCGGCCTATGCCCGTCAGTTTTTGGACTTAATGGAAAAACCGGATGTGGAGCATATTTCCGGCTTATCTCCGGCTATTTCCATTGAACAACGTAATCCTTCTAAAAATCCGCGCTCCACGGTATCTACGGTTACAGAAATTTATGACTATTTACGTCTGCTCTTTGCCCGCATAGGGAAACGGCATTGCCCGCAATGCGGTCGGCCGGTGGAAACTTGGTCCGTGCAAGGCATTACCGCTGATATTTTGAAAAAATTCGACGGAAAAAATGTGTATCTCTTTGCCCCTATTGTACGAGGACGGGCCGGCACTTATGAAGACTTGTTTGGCAAGCTCAAAAAAGAAGGGTTTGTCAAAGTGCGTGTTAACGGCATTATTTGTTCTTTAGATACACCGCCCGTATTGGAACGCTATAAAAAGCACACCATTGAACTACTTGCCGATGAAATTTACGTAGAGGAATTTGAACGAGAACGACTGGTAGAATCGGTAGAATTGGCACTGAAATATGCCAAAGGATTGGTGACGGTGCAAGAAACCGAAGGCAAAAAGCCGGCACAATTTACCTATAGCGAAAGTAATGCCTGTGCGCACTGCGGAATTGGGTTTTCCGAGTTAGAGCCTCGTTTATTTTCCTTTAACTCCCCCTACGGAGCCTGCCCGGAATGTAATGGTTTGGGCATTAAAATACAAATTGCGGAAGATTTGGTAGTTCCCGATACTTCCTTATCCATTAACGAAGGGGCTATCGCCGCGTGGGACAATCCGGTCACCACCCGCACACACCGTTGGAAAACCGCTTGGGGAAATTATTACTACGACATTCTAAAGCAGGTGTGCCGCCGGCAACATATCCATATGAACACCCCATGGAACAAATTGCCCAAAAGCCAACGGGATTTATTGCTCTATGGAACGGGGGATGCTCATTACACCTCCATCATATCCGGCTCTGACCAGCACTTTGAAGGCGTGATCACTAATTTGCGCCGCCGGTATGATGAAAGCGAAAGTGAATTTGTTAAAGAAGAAGTGTACAACCGTTTTATGCGAGAAGTGGAATGCCCGTCTTGCCACGGAAAACGCTTAAAAGACGAAGCGTTATCTGTCTATATCGGCGGGAAAAACATTGCACAAATTTGCGCGTTGCAAGTATCCGATGCCAAGGCTTTTTTTGACAGTTTAACTCTCACCGAAAAAGAATTAACTATTGCCAAAGATGTACTCAAAGAAATCCGTGCACGGTTGGAATTTTTGAATAGTGTAGGACTTTCTTACCTTACACTTGAACGCAAAAGTCAAACCTTATCTGGCGGAGAGGCACAACGTATCCATTTGGCTACGCAAATCGGATCCGGCTTAACCGGAGTATTGTATGTACTGGATGAACCCACTATCGGCTTGCATTCGCGCGACAATGACCGTTTAATTGCCACACTCAAAGAACTGCGTGATTTAGATAACACATTACTGGTTGTGGAGCACGATAAAGATACCATCTTATCCTCGGATTGGGTGGTAGAATTGGGTCCGGCCGCCGGTGAAAATGGCGGACAAATTGTGGCACAAGGCCCCACCAAGGATTTTCTGAAAGACAAAAATTCCCTCACCGCTTCTTACTTAAACGGCCGCCGATGTATTTTGCCGCGGCCAGAATTACGCAAAGGTAACGGTAAATATATCACCATCCAAGGTGCCCGCCAATTCAATCTCAAAAATATAGATGTCAAAATTCCGCTGGGCAAATTTGTATGTGTGACCGGAGTATCCGGCAGTGGCAAAAGCACCCTCATACATCAAATTTTATACAAGGCATTGGCTCAAAAATTTTACCATGCCAAAGATGTTCCCGGTGCACACAAAGCAATTAAAGGATTGGAAAACATTGATAAAGTGATTATCGTCGACCAAAATCCTATTGGTAAAACCCCCCGCTCCAATCCGGCCACGTATATCGGCTTATTTACCCACATTCGTGAACTGTTTGCGCAAATGCCGGAGGCCAAACGCCGCGGCTATCAGGCCGGCCGATTTTCTTTTAACGTCAAAGGCGGCCGTTGCGAGAAATGTCAGGGCGACGGTATTTTAAAAATACAGATGCAGTTTTTAGCCGACGTCTATGTAAAATGTGAGGAATGTCACGGGAAACGGTTCAATGAGGACACCTTGCAAGTTACTTATAAAGGCAAAAACATTGCCGAAGTATTGGACATGAGCGTCTCTCAGGCATTAGAATTTTTTGATTCTATCCCCAAAATAAAACGTTATTTGAAAACATTAAATGACGTGGGCCTTGGATATATCAAACTCGGCCAAGCGGCTACCACCTTATCGGGCGGAGAGGCACAGCGTGTGAAACTGGCTGATGAACTTTCGCGTAAAGGCACCGGCCGCACCTTATATATTTTAGATGAACCTACCACGGGTCTGCACTTTGCCGACATCGATAAACTTTTACACGTGTTACATGACTTGGCAGATCGCGGCAATACCGTGCTGATTATTGAACATAATTTGGACGTGATTAAAACGGCGGACTGGCTCATTGATTTAGGGCCGGAAGGCGGAGATGGCGGCGGACAAATTGTTTGTGCCGGCACTCCGGCCGATGTGGCGGCGTGCGCAAAATCCTATACCGGCAAATACTTAAAGCCGGAACTGGACGCGGTAGCCGCGTACTTGAAAACACATCCGCAAGAAAAACTGCATACCTCAAAACCTCAAGAAAAGAAAAAACAAACAAAAAAATAAAAGAGAATTAGGGAAGGTAGTAAGTAGTTATATTACCGCTAAAATACCTCTGCCCATTCATTATTTTTATACAGAAATCACCAGCTTTTCCCTGAAATCTCACACCTTGAGTATTGCGTTCGGTACATACAATATAGGACGTCGGTTCTCCTTCATGTCCATTATAAAGCAAGAAACCAGCTCCCTTGTATTTACCTGTCAAATAGGTTATGTAGGTGGATGAAAGAGCATCCGACGTCCATCTGATTTGGATAGACCACTTTCCATTTGAACGAGTATCTGTGATAAAATCTTCCTCTGAACCTTTTTCTGTCCCGATCCACGGTATGTCCACTCCTAAATCACTAAATGTACGAGCATACGTACCATTGGCTAAAAAATAAACTTTTTGTGCGTTTGCGGTATTGCGCAGTAGTATAAGAGCTTGTGATGCCTTCGACTTTTCTACTGCTTTTTGATATTGCGGTAACGCAATCGCCGATAAGATACCAATAATCAACACTACTACTAACAATTCAATGAGCGTAAACGCTCGCTTACTTTTTAACAACATATACAACCTCCTTTGATACTTCATATTGTCATGCTGAGTCGTCGTTGCTCAGCATCTCCTCCGCTTTTTTAAAATAAGGTGAAGGTCCTGAATTACAACCCTTCAGGATGACCGCATTTTATTTACAACAAACAACTTCGTTTATTAATTTTAAAAATGATACAAAAAAAAAAAACAATGTCAAGCTTTTTCTGATCGATCGACGACAAAACGGCCAAAAAATAAATAACAAAAAAGATGAGATCCCCATTACAAGCTTCGGGGATGCCAGTGGCTAGGTGTTTTGAAGATAAAAAAACGGACTCTAAAGAGTCCGTTTGCGTATGTATGATATTTTACTGAGCATGTTTGATGGCGTTTAGTAAATCGTCGGTATCGAACGGTTTATACAAAATACCGTCCGCGCCCAAGCGTTTGGCCTCTGCTGCAATGGTTTCTTGCCGCAGTCCCGTCACCATCCATACTTTAATGGCCGGATACTGTTTTTTAAGTCGGGCCAAAATATCCAATCCGTTTTCCTGCGGAAAAAACACATCCAGTAAAATGAGTTGGGGTGTTTTTTGCTCCAACTTAGCAAATAAATCCGAAGAACCGCCCGCTTCTATCACCACCTCATAGCCGGAGGATTCCAACACATTACGGATGGCAGAACGTAAAATCACAGAATCATCTACTAATCCTATTTGAAACATACATTCCTCTATTTCAAAAACGGCGCCACTAATTTTTCGCCAAAATCTAATAACAACTGCGTATCTTTTTTCGTTGCGGTTTCCGCATATACGCGCACCAAGGGTTCAGTGCCCGACGGACGGACTAATAACCATTCATCATTTTCAAAATAAATTTTCAGCCCATCCAATTCAGATACTTCGGCCACCTTAAAAGTGCCAATTTTCTTCGGTAATTTTTTACGCAATTTTTCTACGAACAAGGCCTTTTCAATCGGTTTTGCCAAAGGCAAATCACGTCGTAAATATACAGAGGCCCCGTATTCTTTTACAATTTGCTCACACAACTCAGAGGGTTTTTTCTTGGTATCTGCCAACATAGCCAGCCACGTTAAGGCCACGGCTAATCCGTCGCGGTCTGACGCGCCGCCTTTCCAGGCATAACCGCCGGCCTCTTCCACGCCGAAAGCCACTTCCTCTAACGCCATAATTTCCGCCACGTGCTTAAACCCTACTTCCACTTCTTCCACCGGCATACCATGCGCACGTGCAATGCGTTTGGGTAAATAGCCCATAGAAGCCGTTAACACCACTTTACCTTTAAGTTTTTTAGTTTTAATTAAATAGTCTAGTAGCACCGCTGCGGCCACACATGGAGTAATAAAATTCCCTTTTTCATCCAGTACAGCGAAGCGATCTCCGTCTCCGTCAAACCCAAAACCTACCAAGGCTTTCTTATCCAAAATCGTCTTTTTTAATTCAGTCAAATTTTTCAGCGTCGGATCCGGTTGCAATCCTTCGAAAGTGGGATCGTGCTTATCGTGCAGAGCCACTATTTTAGCTGAAGGCAACATTTCCTCTAACCATCCAGATGATACCCCATACATATAATCGGCCACAATGGTGCCTTTAACCTGAGAGGCCTTTTTGACATTAGTAATAGAAGCTAAATACTTTTTATAGAGCGGTGTCAAATCTTTTTGCTCCGCTTTTTGCCCGTACAAAAACAACACCGGATTAGCATCTAAACGTTCTTCAATTTCGGTCGTTTCACGAGAAGGAGTAGAACAGCCTGCCCATTTTACTTTCACTCCATTATATTGTGCAGGATTGTGGCTGGCTGTTACCATAATACCCAGCCAAAACTTGCGCAACGTCAAGGCACTTACCATAGGGGTCGGAACAGGTCTGTCTGAGAGCGTAACATTAATTTTATTGGAACGTAAAATACTGGCGATATCTGCCGCAAATAAATCAGACATAAACCGACGGTCATATCCTACAAAAACTTTAGAAGATTTCCCATCTTCTTCCGAAGGAGCGTTCTCATTAATATAATCGGCTAACGCTTGTGCCAAACGTCGCACATTTTCATAAGTAAAATCCCACGCAATCACTCCTCTCCAACCGTCCGTACCGAACCGAATTTCTTCCGCCATACAACCTCCGTTAAAATAAAAATCTGTTTTGTATCAACTTCCGTATAAAATAGAATAATTTCCTTATGCCTGTTTACAGCGGCCATCGGAATGTCTATAAAAAAGGATTTTACGATTACAAATGCCATACTTGTCCGAACTATCTAGTGAGTTGTATGGCAGTACCGTAAAATGCTTTTTTATATTCCGCAGGCAGCGGGGCCTTTTGGATACTTTTCTGCCCTTGAGAAAAGTATCAATCACAAGGGCATAGCCCTTGCCATTCTTTCCCTATTGCTTCGCAATACAGGAAAAAGTGGAGGTGGGGGGATTCGCACCCCCGTCCGAACATCTTAACCGCTTAGGCCCTACAGGTTTATCCGCACTTGATACTCTCGCCGTAAGCGTGCGGCGGCAACGAAGAGAGTTGTTCCGTTAGACTTAAGTGCGCAAGACGAAACGCGCTTGACGCACCGCATTTCACATGATGACAGCCTTGCCTAGACGTGTGAAAAGCATCCAAGCGGCCGTGGACTAAGCGTTAGCCCAAGCAACATTGCTGTTGTTAGTTATTTTTGTAGCCCTATTTTAACTGGCCTGGCCAACCAGTACCTGCTCCCGAGCAGTAACAGATACCCGTCGAATCTATTACACCCCCGAAAACACGGAAATTGTCAAAGATCTCCCCCCCGTAGCCGGAGAAAGGGACTATATTGTATCATTTCTTATAGCAATTTTGTATCAAAGCCGCAAGAGATATTTATGTACGTAACCACAAAACCGACTATTTACCTAATTGACGGACTAAATGTAGTGCGTAGTTTTTTATGGCAGTTTTCCCGCACAGAAGAAGAAGTGACCGAAGAATTTTTAGATTTTTTGGAAGCGGTGTCTGCTGATGAAAAATACGCAATGCACGAGTATCGGGTGATATTTGATGGGAGCTACCGGCCGGTGGGCCCCCTGTACCGCAACGGAGTGCATATTGTATTTTCCGAAGAATATACTGCCGATGATTACATTTTTCAAGAAGCAGACTATTTAGCACAAAATGGCACCCGCGTAATTGCGGTCACGGATGATCGGGATTTACAATTTCGCCTAAAAGAAATTGGAGTCAAAGCGCAGTTTTGCCGCAAATTTTACAATTCCTTAAAATTTTCCAGCAGATAAAACCATTTTTTTCTATAATAAAGGAAAGTTGTATAGGAGGATTAGGAACACCGCGCTTATAGGCGCTAACCATACAATTTGAATCTGTTTTTGGACTGTATAAAGCATACAGAGCACTCGCTCAGCGAGGTAGCTAGCCGCCAAAAACAGTCGTTTTAGGCACCTAGTAAACGGACTAATTACCCGTTTATTAGGTGCCGAGTGTTTGCCGTTCGCAAGAACGGCAGACCACGGCTGTTATTTTTGAGCTGCTCGGCTAGCTGGCTCAGAGTAAACAGCCGTTTTTATTTACCCTGAGCCCAATCAATTAAGGAGTAATTTGATGAAAAAAGGGTTCACTCTAGTGGAACTATTAATTGTAGTTCTGATTATCGGAATTCTTTCTGCTATTGCAATACCAATGTATCAGAGTGCCGTGGACAAGAGCCGTTGGAGTACTTTGTTAACTCCGGCCAAAGCCTTACAAACTGCCCAAGCCGCCGCTCATATGGAAACCGGAGCCTATGCCGATCAGGCTAGTGCCTTAGTGGTGTCATTAGCGGGAGAAGCTGATGACAATAAATATATTATGGCTGATGCGGAATATAGCATTGATACCAAGAACGATAATCAAAGTACGATTACGGGAGCATTAACGGCATTACCCAATGTGCGCTTATCCATGTTCTTAAAAGATCCGGAAACTTATTTATTTTGTGATGCTAAGACTGGAGATAGCCGGGCCGAGCGCTTATGCGGGAGTTTATTAGGTGGTAGTAAAGCCAGCACGAAGGACGGTTACACAAAATATATATTAGACTATCCTGGCGCGTGTGCGTGGGCCAATAGTACTAGTCAATGCTATGTGAATGAAGAAGCACGTTGCACGGCATTAGGTATGCCGTATAGTAATGGCGTGTGTGGATATACTGATGAGTGGGCCGTATCCAGTTCTA
>JAFXOI010000012.1 GCA_017528825.1 Elusimicrobiaceae bacterium
GGCCAAAGCAAACCACAATGAATACTTCCAAGAAGAAGCCTTTTTTTGAGTATGATTTTGTTTCATAGTCTATATTATACTTTTTAATCACCTAAGAATTATGCGCACAAGGGATACATTTTTAGGTACAATGTACATATCTTAACAAGGAGAGAAATCAATGAAGATTAAAACGTTATGTGGCTTATTATTAGGCACCCTCTTACTGGGAGCCTGCGTGCAAGTGCCGGACATTCCCAAAGCTCCTACTTTGGATTTATCCTTACCGGTAGCTGCCGAAGAAGAAGTAGTTTGGCAATCCCAAGATTATCAAGGGAAACCGGTATTGGTGGCCGTAATGGCTACGTGGTGTCCGTGGTGTAAACGTTCTTTACCGGCCTTAGATGCTACGACTGCTGCCTTTGGGGATCAAGTGGAAGTAGTCGGCGTGTTTGTGGACGACGATTTGGCTACCGTCAAAAAAGTACAAAAAGAACACAATATTAAATCTAAAATTTTGTACCAAGGCGATGAAGCCGCTCATCAGTTGCATGCAGAAGGATTCCCGCACATCGTGTTGTTTGACAAAAATCACAAATTAGTCAAAGTATGGAGTGGTTATTCCGACAAACTGGCCGATGAATATAAAGCAGAAATTGACAAACTATTGAAATAAAAATTTCATAAATATCCCCCGACTTAAGCCGGGGGATATTTATGTTTTAACAAGTAAAATTTAATTCCATTGGACATCCCCGATATATTGCTCGGTATGCGTCCAATAATAATACAAGCTATACACTGCCATTACTAAACACACTACCCCACAATACACCAAGATATGGCCAATCACCACATCCCATTCCAAAAGGCCCAGCGGTTGCAAAATATAATGCCAATCTCCCTTTACAGTACCCGGCGTAAAATTACTAACCATATCGGAAGAAGTTAACGGCAAGCTCATGGCCCGAGCATCTGCCGCATAAATACCTGCCCCATACAACGTAGTAGCCAGCCAATACAACAGTAACGGAAGCACATACCGTCCGCCGCGCAAACGCAAAGCCCCTATACACAAAAAGAACGGAATGAGCGTTTCCATCGCATTGCCCGAAGCATAGCACCACCATTCCCATCTCAGCGTGCACCACATCCGATGAGAAAATTCGTGCGTAAGATAATTGGGCAAGTAAACAAACATATTATTTAGCCAACCGGACACCATACCTTGGTAAGCATGCAGACATCCCCAAACCACGGCTGAGATGCAGATTAACACACTCCAAAAATCCCACCGAAAATAAATGAAACTTTGTTTGTAGGGATCTAACCAAGATAATAGTTGTTTCATATTTTTTCTTTCTCTCTCACAAAAGAATTTGTTAACTGATTTGTGCTAACTTAGCAAACAATTCTTTTTGTTCTTTACTCAAGCTACGCGGCACGTCAATATTAAGCGTCACATACAAATTGCCCTTGCTGTTAAGCCCTTTGCCGCTGAGCTTTAATTTTTTGCCGGCATGTGTTCCGGCGGGCACTTTTACTTGCACAGGACCGTCCAAGGTAGGTACATAAATCGTCCCGCCCAAAGCGGCCGTCCACGGCATCAACGTTACTTGCGTATGCAAATCATCACCCTCTAAACGATAAGTCAAATGCGGACGTATTTTAATCGTTAAATACAAATCTCCGTTACCCCGTTGCGTTGGGTTTCCATATCCTTTCAGTTTAATACGTTTTCCTTCCCCCACACCGGCCGGCAATTTAACGGTTACGTTGCGACCGTTTGGCAAGGTTAATTGCATCTGGCCGCCCCGATGGGCATCTTCCAAATTTAAGGCCAGTTCCGCTTCTGTATCCCCGCTGCGCTGGCTGGCGCGCGCACCGGCGCCGCCAAAACCTTGCATGCCTCCCATCCCGCCAAAGCCGCCCAGTCCGCCAAAAATACTTTGAAAGAAATCACTAAAATCTGCTCCGCCGAAATTACCGCCGCCGTTGGAACTAAAATTATAATAGGTGTTGCCATTCCCGCCGCTATATTGCTGATATCCGCCGCCGAACGGATTGCCGCCATAAGCAGAACGTCCTCTTCCGGTAGCACCGGCTCCGCCTCCGCGGGCATAATTTTGATATCCTTCCTGTCCTACTTGGTCATAGATGGTACGTTTCTGTTTATCTGATAACACCGCGTAAGCCTCATTGACATCTTTGAATTTTTCCGTCATTGCGGCTTTTTCGGATTCAGGATGCAAATCCGGATGATATTTACGTGCGGCCGTTTTGAATGCCTTTTTTATTTCCGCATCGGTTGCATTTTTGTTTACACCTAAAATCTTGTAATAATCTTTGTACTCTGCCATACTATTTTTCCCCCTCTTTGTTCTTATTTTATATAATTTACAGAGAAACGAAAACTGCCATTAAAAGATATTTACAAAGTATTTTTTTTTAAGTATAATAGATAGGTAGTCAAAAACAATTTATTCGCCCTTAGCTCAATGGTGGAGCGACCGGCTGTTAACCGGTAGGTTGAAGGTTCGAGTCCTTCAGGGCGAGCCATTAAAAAACAGACTCCGATTTTTCGGGGTCTGTTTTTTATGCCCTGAGCACGCAAACTGCTTTGCATCATTTCATATATTGCGGGTCACAGGTTATTCCTCGGTCTGAACATTTAGGGGCATTTGAAGGACAGTGCTTTCCACAACAACAAGATGTAGAATCATATGTAGAAGCAATACATCCATTTCCTGAATTTTCATAGCAAATAGAACCATTTGTAAATTGCACGTTATAACAATTCACATTACTAACACCATTATCCACACATACTCCACCATTAGTAACTGTACTACTGTTACCACAATTTGTACTATTTCCATTGCACCAAATAACGCCCCCCGACACTTTACTACGATCACATCCTCCCCAAACCGTACTGATGCAAGTACCTTCTACTCCCACAGTTTGGTTAGTGATATTTTCATATCCGCATTGGTCGTCCATGCTAGCTACTACACCCATACCTAATGCCTCGCACCGTTCCGCAGTCGTTTTATAGCATTTTGTTTTACTCGTACTCCAAGAGCGACTGGCATTTTGACAAGTTCCTTGGTCTATCTCTTGGTCTAAAAGATATCCCACATATCCGTCAGCTGACGTTAGCTCTTGCCCTTGTAACAAACCACCGCAGAGCCGGTTTGCGCGCTCATCTCCGGTGGCCGCTTCACAATGTAGTTGTCCGGCAAATTTTGGATTATCATCTAAGTAACTCGCTAAACGCACATTAGCTAATTTACTGTTCGTCACTCTTATCACATTGGGGTCAGAGGTGTTATTGGGCGTGATTAAATTAAATGTTAAGTCATTATTCTCCATAGTCACATCAAGATTTCCCATTTCACTGGTATATCCGTCATTGGACATCTTAAATGCTTCTTCTGCATCTTTTATCGCTTTGGCTCCCGGGAGCATTGTGCTCCAATGACTCTTGTCCACTGCTCCTTGGTACATCGGTATTGCAATAGCAGAAAGAATACCGATAATAAGAACTACGATTAATAGTTCAATTAAAGTAAAGGCTTTCCTTGACATTTTTATTCTCCTGTTTAATCATCTTAAAACGCCCGTAATGCAACGTTTAACGACTCAGTGCCTTGAAAACAGCGGCGTTCTAAGAAATCGTAGCAAAAAAAAAAACGAGTCAAGCCTTTTTTATTTCCCGACGAAAAAACGGCCAAAAAACAACAAGCAAAAATAATAACCGCAAGGTGTACTCCCTTATCAAAAAACACCCTCGATTTCTCGGGGGTGTTTTTTTGCTACCTATTTCTCTTTATCTTTTTTTACTGGACGAACCATGTTGTTTTCCCGGTGAAGACTTGGACACTGAACTGTGCGAGTTCTGGGAAACTTTACCAGCTGTATGAGACGAGCCGCCTATAGATGTATGCGACACACGTCCCGAATGACCGGACACATGCGAAGGTGTGTGAGCCGGTTGTCGCTGCACATGAGGTCGTGCATTGTGACGCGATGTCAATAACGGCGTATGCACCGGTCTGGGACGCCCTACTACCCGCGGAGGGTGCACGGATTTATGATGCTCCACTACCAACGGAAACAGCGGCACACTAATTAAGGGTTGAGGGGTAATGAGCACCGGGGCCGTATCCACTACCACGGCCGAATCTACTACTACGGTCGGTTCCACGGCTACATCCCAGTAGCGCGTGTACAAAGTGGTTCCAGGCGAAACAGTAGCCATGCAACCACTGCTCAGAAAACAAACTAATCCTATCACAAGTATAAGATTCTTTTTCATATTTTTTTCCTCCTTGCAATTTATAAAACACGCAAGCATAGGTGTTTATTGCAGTGATAAATAATATTTTATTTCAGAAGGAAAATGCATCCATCTCACCTGTAACCTATCTCAAAAGAAAACATGAAAAAAGCGGCAAACAATTTGTTTGCCGCTTTGCTTAACAAAAAAACTTTTAATAAACAGATTGCCAGTCCCGCGTGGTCAACACAAAGTGTACACGACGGTTGGTGTAACGACCTTCTCTACTGGTATCCAACGTAATCGGCCGGTCAAAACCATACGAGTGAATACGAATTCGATCCGCCAATACTCCACGACTGACCAAATAAGATTTCATAGCCGCTGCACGAGATGCACCTAACCAATAGTTATAATCTCGGTCGCCTACAATATCTGTGTTCCCCTCAATAATCAATTTCATATTCTTATGTTTTTTCAAAATATTAGCCAACTTGTCTAATAATTCATAAGAATATTCAGGCGGACGAATTGAATCAAATAAATAATTGATATCCGGCACTTGCATACTTTCTGCCATTTCTTTCTCAGTTTGTTTGAACAACTTCTCATTTTTCTTGGCCTCTATTTCGATAATAGGGTCTCTCTCGGCTAGACGCGGAATATCCGCATCTTCCGGGGTCTTTTCAGAAGAGGCACACGCCATACCCATCATGGCCAAGGCGACTATCAACATCGTTTTAAAATAGGACATTTGCATTCTCCTTAAATCAACTGCTCTTTACAGATTATAGCAAAACCAAACGAATTTGTTTTAATTAAATTACTGAGTTTTCCATTATCCACAAAGTGTGGATAAGCTGTGGATAACTGCTATTTTACTCTACATTTCAGCTTTTTTTATTTTATTTTTGTTATCTTTCTTAATACTTAGTCTAAAATCTGTGGATAACTCACAAAATCTGTGGATAAATATGCCGTTTGTATAGGTAAATATATGATTTTTCGTCTTTTCTCCGACGAGAACACAGAACCTTGTTCATTTTTTAGATTTTGAATCTTTTTGAAAAAAAATTGTTGACAAGTTCCCGTTTTTTTGCTTACAAACGTACTTTTCAGCTACTTTTTGAGCTTAATTTTACCCCGCCACCTCTGTTTATCCACAAACAGGCTGATTTTTACCGTTCCGGGCACCGCTCCGGACAATATATTTACCTCACCGGTTTGCGGATTCCACTGCAAATAGGGTGGTGATAGGCGCAGGGAGGGAGCGATATAATCAAATTGCATTTGATTTTTTAATAATATCTTCCATGCCAACGTGGCCGATTGTCTAAGCGGTAGTGAAATGCTCTGCGGAGCAATCGTTCCTTCTATCTTTTGGACTTGTAATGTATCGTCTTCCGCAAATAAATAATCCAAATTAATACTATCCCAAACAGCGCTTTCTTCTTTAATTTCCGTCACAAAACCATCGCCGTATGCCAGACCTTTATCCAGTAAGGTTTCTTGCAAAGGTAGTATTTCCGAGCGACGGCCGGCTATCAACACGCGCAAATGCTCATCACTCCCCGCCAAAGAAATGGGTTGCTCTCCGGGGCGGAAGAGAACCGCTCGTGCAAATAATTCTTTCTGCGCCAGCAAAGCTGCCGCCGCACGTAACCCGGACGGATTTTGCACAACAAGCACCCGGCTTGAGGGATGATCAATGACCGGATAATTTGCCTGTATATAGGGTACCCATTCCCGTGAAACAAAAGAGACTAATTTTGCCGTATCTGTCAAATCTATATCCTCGGTGTTAATCCCTACTAAAATAGCTTTCTTTTGGGCTTTTTCCAGCACGGACTGCGCAGCCGGAGCATCCTTTGGAATAGCTCCTAAGATATACACCACCGGATACTGTCGATGCAAGGGCACCGCTGGTTCTGGCAAAAACACCGTAATCGTTTTATCCGGTAATAAAGCAGAAGGAAAATTCAGAAAAGTTTCCCGGGCGGGATTTAACAACATCAAAGGTTCCCCGCCAAACACATTCAACGAAAACAAACAGAAGCATAGAATAAATAGTTTTTTCATGAAGTTATTCTAACAAAATATCCTTCTCAGTTCCAGTAGGGCCTATGTGGCAGACCTAGCAAATTCTAGGTCTAAATTCTCTTGCGCGGGCCTCTCAAAAACGCTATTCTATAATAAAGATGAGGGACTAGATATGAATAAATCAAATTTACGTTTTTTACTTGCACTGGGTAATCAAACCGTCGTTGCTGTCAAAGAAAAGGACCAGATTAAAGTATATACCAAGCAACACACCACTTCCCCGAACGTATCCGTCAAAAAACTGTCTACCTTAATTACCCGGTAGGCAAGCTGCTTTTTACCCCGCTTTGTCTAAATTGTTATAATAAAAGGATGAAAAAACTACTTTTATGTTGTCTATGTACCCTCTATACTTTACCTATCCTGTGCAAAACCGCGACAAATCTTTCTGAAGTAATGCCGCTATTGCAGGCCCCTGTTCGTACTTCTGCACAAAACGAACAAGTGCTCCAATTATTTATCACTGCCAAACAACCTGATTTGATTTTTTCTACGGGTGCCAGTTTAGTTCGCATCCCGCCGACATCCGCTCAGCAAACCAAATTATTCCGTCTTTTGCTTCGTGAACAAGAACCGTTAAAACAAGTCTTCGCCGCGATTATTTTAACTGCTATGGGAAATAATTATGCAGAAACGACTCCTCTTTTGCAAGAAGCTATTTCCAGCACAGATCCTGCGTTGCGGGCATACGCGGCTGCAGCTTATACCATCTTAAATCCCTCCGACACTTCGTACGCGCCTTACATTGTCAATTTGTACATTTACGATGCGGCCTTTGCACAACGTGCGATGAATTTAATAGCCGGCAACGAAAAACAGCTCTTAAAACAACTCAAAAGTGCCTCTCAATCGACAAATGCACAAATTCGTTCTGCCGCCGCTTCGTGGCTGGCCGATATGGGAACGGAACAAGCGGCCAACGTCCTGTTAAAAATGGCAAAAAAAGAAACAGATACTAACGCTATTGTTTCGGTTGCTTCGGCCCTAGCCAAAAATAGATCTTGGACTTTAGAGCCTATTCTGAAAGGTTTGAAAACTAAGCCAAGTGCTGCATCCGCTTCCGTATATACTCTTGCCTTAGGGTTTATGACGGGATATGCAGTGGAACCGCTTAGACAGGCTTTGCAAAGCACAGACGAAAATACACGCATCAATGCTATCCGCGCCGCTACGTATATGGCAGGGGTGTTAGCAAGCCCGGATGCGGCTTTATACACTTCAGACAAAAATTTCGATATCGGACTATTAAAAAGTTTAATCGCACCGATCACTGCCTTGTCGCATTACGGGTCTGCCTCCGTCAAACCGTATGCCGAAAGTGCCTTACACCAAATTGCTAAATTGAAATAGGAGTTTGTATGAATGTTAAAAAATTAGATCCGCACGCTCTTTTACCGCAACGTGCCCATTCCACCGATGCCGGTGCTGATTTATTTGCTTTGCAACGCACGGTGTTGCCGCCGCATGCAATCACGCAGGTACACACCGGAATAGCTATCGAATTACCGCAAGACACTGCCGGAATTATTTGGGGAAAAAGCTCCGTAGAAAGCAAAGGAATTAAAGCCATGGCCGGGCTCATTGATGCTTCTTACCGCGGAGAACTCATTGTCTGCTTATATAATTTGAATGAGAAGGAATTTATTTTTGAGGCCGGACAAAAAGTGGCTCAATTAGTAGTACTGCCCACTTTATTCCCCTCTTTCACACAGGTACAAGAACTTTCCGATACCGCTCGCGGAGACGGTGGATTTGGAAGTACGGGAAAATAATAATCTATGTCTAAACTTAAAACCATTTTTTTCGGAACACCTCAACTTTCTGTACCCTATTTAGAGCTCTTGCACGAGTTAACTGAAGTACAGTTGGTGGTAACGCAAGCGGACAAACCCCGCGGCCGTGGTATGGTGATTACACCGTGCCCGGTTAAACAGCGCGCTTTGGAGTTAGGTCTGCCCGTTCGTTCTCCGGAGAAAATGAAAGATATTTTAGAAGAAGTAAAACAAATCCCGTTTGAGCTGGGTGTGGCCGTTGCTTTTGGAAAAATATTCCGCCCTGATTTTTTGGCTTTACCGAAACTGGGTATTTTGAATGTCCATTTTTCGCTCTTGCCGCTGCTGCGCGGCGCGGCACCGGTACAACATAGTTTGTTTCAAGATTTCAAAACTACGGGTGTGAGTGTTTTTTGGATAGAACCGGGTTTAGATGACGGCCCTTTATTTTTGCAAAAATCCATTCCGGTAGATCCGCAAGATAACGCACAAACCTTATTTGAAAAACTAATACCGTTAGGGTTAGAAGCCCTGCGGGAAACACTTACTCAAGTACAAGCCGGACATCTGGTAAAAACTCCGCAAAGCGGCGTTCCTTCTTTGGCACCTCAAATCAGCAAGGAAGATGCCCTGCTTAATTTTCAAGTTCTAACCGCCCCTCAAATTCACCATCGGGTACGCGGACTAGCCTGTGGCCCTAAGGCCCGCACCTTACTGCAAGTGAACGGGAAAGAAGAAACCTTACAAATTCTACGCACCTCTCTAGCAGATACAACTGCTTCCTCTGCCCTGCCCGGCACCGTATTAGCCGTTGAAAGCCAACGCGGAATTTTAGTAAAATGTAATCAAGGAAATATTTGGATTACCGAGGTACATCCTGCTGGGAAAAAACCTATGTCCGCGGCCGCTTATGCCAACGGACATGGTATTAAACCTGCCGCAGATGTAGTAGTGTTTCATGGCAACAGAGACTGAACAAAATTTTGATGAATTTATTGCTAAGAAAAAAACTTCCTCCCGTGTAAAATGGGTGGTAGTTTTTGTTGTCTTGGTATTTTTTATTGCGCTACTTGCGGTGTCGATTGATTGGGTACTAGGGGCCTTAGTACATACCCGACAAGAAGTACAAGTGCCCGATATTACCAACAAGCCAGTTACCACGGCGCTTAATTCTTTAGCTTCCGTTAATCTAGCACTCAAACAAGCCGGTGTAGAATTTGCCGAAGGAGTTCCTCCGGGTTCTGTGTTGCGCCAAATTCCGTCGGCCGGTAGCACGGTGCGTGAAGGAAGAGTGATCCGTGTTTGGATTAGCCAAGGGGATGAAATGGTATTTGTTCCTGCCGTACAGGGACTGGATTTGCGTGCGGCACAATTAGCTATTCGCCAAGCGGGTCTTCAAGTAGAAAAAGTAGAGCACGCTTATTCATTAAGCGTAGATAAAGGATTCATTATCGCTCAGAAACCGGAAGCAGACAGCATGTTAACACGTGGCGATAAAGTAACGCTGACCCTCTCCAACGGGCAACCTCCCGCCAGTGTCATTTTAGTACCGGATTTTCGTAATAAAAAGTTGGCGGAATCTACCTTATGGGCCAGCACACAAAATATCAATTTGATTGTGAAAGAAGATGATAAATCCCCCTTCCCATACGGAGTAATCGCTTCTCAGAAACCGTTGGCAGACAGTCAAATTGCCCCCGGATCTAATTTGGAAATTGTAGTCAGCCGCCGCCCTGCTTCTGACGATGAAAAAACATATCATTTACATTACGAATTACCTCAGGGTAAAAAGGCCATGCGTATCCGCGTGGTGTTAATAGACAAAAACGGCGAACGGGAAGTAATCAATGAACCCAAACAGCCCGGTAGCAAAATCGATTTAGAAATTCCATATAGTGGAGCCGCCACCTTCCGCATTTTATCAGATGGCATTTTGGTACGGGAGCGCGAAATACAATGACTTCCCCAACCGGCCCTATAAATGGTAAAATAATTATTGCGCCTTCCATTTTGTCTGCGGACTTATGGCAGTTGGGGCATCAAGTAGAACAGGTGCGCCAAGCCGGTGCCGACTGGTTACACGTAGATATTATGGACGGGCATTTTGTACCGAATTTGAGTTTTGGTCCGGCTACTGTTAAAAGCCTACAAGGCCGCGCTCAATTGCCGTTGGATGTGCACTTGATGGTGGAAAAGCCCTCGCATTTTGTGGAGCCTTTTGCCAAAGCAGGAGCCGATTTTTTAACGGTGCACGTGGAAGCGGCAGAGGATGTACAACAAGTTCTTTTAGTAATTAAAGATCAAGGAGTTCGGACCGGTTTATCGATTAAGCCGGATACCGATCCGCAACGTTTGGTACCGTATTTACCCTATTTAGATATGGTGTTGGTAATGACGGTACAACCCGGTTTTGGCGGGCAAGGTTTTTTACCTACCAGCCAAGCCCAAATTGAACAAGTGTCGCAATTGATTGCTAAAGCCGATCATCCCATTTATTTGGAAGTAGACGGCGGCATCAATGCGCAAACGGCGCAATTAGCAGCCCGAGCCGGCGCGAATGTGTTCGTGGCGGGCAATGCTATTTTTGCCGCCAAAAACCCGGCACAAGCCTTGGCGGATATCCGCCAAGCGGCCACGATTTAATTACATGCCTGCTTGCAGGCAAACATAAGGAGAAGTTACAAATGGCAGTCGTCATTAGATTACAAAGAGTGGGCAAGAAAGCCCAAGCCCAATACAGAGTCGTCGCGATTGAAAAGAAAACCGCGGTCGGTTCTGAAGCTAAAGAAGTGCTCGGTATTTATCATCCGTGCAACAAAGAAGCCGCGCAGCAAGTGAAATTAGACTTGGCACGCGTGCAATACTGGATAAAAAACGGAGCTAAGCCGTCTGAAACGGTAGCCAGCTTGATTAAAAAAGCTCAAGCCGCCGCAAAATAAGAGTTGTTATGAAAGAGTTAGCCACTATCCTTCTCAAATCCCTCTCCGCAAATGCGGACAATGTGGTGGTAGAAGAAAAAATTGAGAACAACAAAATTTACCTGACAACCAAAGTATCTGCCGAAGATAAAGGCAAGGTTATCGGGAAAGACGGCTGCATCATCAAGGCCGTACGCACCGTGCTCAGCGCGGCGGCGGCCAAACAAAACGTAAAAGTTACGTTAAAATTGGAAGACTGATGTTACAAGTAGATGTCGTAACAGCGTTTCCCGAAATGCTTGCCGTGCCCTTAGGGCAAAGCATTGTCGGGCGGGCGCAAAAGAGCGGAGTGCTCAAGTTAGGTATTACAAATCCGCGGGATTTTACCGATGACAAGCACCATACGCTTGACGACCGGCCCTACGGCGGCGGTCCCGGAATGCTTATGAAAGCCGAGCCGCTTTACCGGGCCATTAAAAAGCTGCGCAAGAAGAATTCAGTAGTCATTTTGACTAGCCCGCGTGGACAAACGTTCTCGCAGAGTTTGGCAAAAAAATTGGCTAAAAAGAAGCACCTGATTTTCGTGTGCGGGCATTATGAAGGGATAGACGAACGCGTTTATCCGCAGATGGACTTAGAAGTATCGCTGGGAGATTTTATTTTAACCGGCGGCGAGCTGGCAGCAGCTGTGATGATAGACTCAATCACGCGGCTCTTGCCGGGCACATTTAAGAAGGCAGATGTAACTGTTTCTGAATCCTTTGAAGATGGATTGTTGGAAGCACCACAATATACCCGCCCGGAAGTATGGCGGGGCAAAAAAGTACCTGAAATACTTTTGAGCGGACACCACAAAGAAATGGAAAAATGGAAGCGGGAACAAGCGCTGCTGTTGACACAAAAATATAGACCCGATTTGCTAAAAACCTCTCAGGCAAAAAAGGCCGCAACGAAAACAGTTGCCAAAAAGGCAGCTAAAAAGGTGAGCAAAAAATCACCGCTTAAGAAAAAAACGAAATGATTTTTCGGAGGAAGTAAAAGTTATGAATATCAACGAAATTAAACACAATTTGAAAACCAACGTGCCGTCGTTTAAATCCGGCGACACGGTGCGCGTGAAAGTCAAAGTAGTAGAAGGCGAAAACGAACGCGTGCAGGCCTTTGACGGCGTTGTAGTAGCCCGCAAAGGTAGCGGCATTAGCGAAACCTTCACCGTGCGCAAAATTTCCTTTGGCGTAGGTGTGGAACGTATTTTCCCGATTCACTCCCCCCGCTTGGAAAGCATTGAAGTCTTGAAACACGGTAAAGTGCGCCGCGCGAAACTGAACTACTTAAAGAAATTGTCCGGTAAAGCTGCCCGCTTGCAGGAAGTAAAAAAACAGACTGCAGAAGCTGCTGCTACCGAAACTGCCGCTCCCGCCGAGCAAGCCGCGGCCGAGGCCAAATAACAGTTTGTCTGTTTATTTCCTCTGATTGAAAACACCCCGCTCTTGTGAGCGGGGTGCTTTGTGTTATAAATATCGGACTAAATTTGTTTCAATACCTTGCACGTTTCCAAGGGCATTACGGACATTTGTAAATCATGCCGTTATACTGTACGCCGTTGATGTAAAACGGACTATAGAAATCGTCCGAGCGGTCCGGGGCCCCCATATAGGCATTGCGTATATATACAACGTTACCGCCTAATTTGGCCGCATTATTTTTCAAATCTGTTTGCACGCGCTCAGTGACGGATTTTTCCCACTTAAAATGTCCCGGCTCGCCACCGTTTTGGTCACCGGTTACCCCGGCCAAAAACTCACATCCTTGCGGCTCTACGCTGACAATTTGCACCGCTGCCGCCGCCGCGCTATCCACTTGCGGAGCTTGATTCATTCTCAGTACACATCCGCTAAGAAACGCAAACACACACAATAAAAAGCAACTTATCTTTTTCATATTAACCCCTGGTTTTGTTCTGTTTCTCTTATTATATCAAAAACCCCCGGGACCTGCCCGGGGGTGTGTTGTGTTGTTTTCTATTAAGAACCTATTTCAAAAGAGCTAGTATAATCATAAGGAGGTTTGGATTCACACTCTACTCTCTCCCCGAAGAAACATCCACCCGATCCAACTCCACATGGGCCACTTGTCGAGCTAGTAAAAGATGAATAGACATTTGTATCACCTACCTTAGAACAAGAGTGTCCCGAACGGCCGCCGTTGTCCGCGTCTTCAAACCAACTCTTAGAGCCAATAACTGGCCCTTTGTATACCCATTCGTTCCCTTGAGGAGTAGTACATTTTAAAACATCCCATCCGCAAGTCTCTTTATTGCAAGAACTATATGTTACGGTTCCATATACTTTTCCATTCGATGTCTCTACCCAACACTTATCATATGGAGCGGTACAGCCGGTACACTTACAAGTACAAGTAGCTTGATCTATACTCCAGTTTCCGTACTGTTCGCCCCAACCAGAGCCTTGGCAATCAGAAGAACTCATTGCACAATCCGAAACACATTGTTTACTCGCTTCACGCCAAGTATATCCCGAATCACACCTACAGTTGCTGTAATCGTTGTCGTAATCGTCGTCATCAGTATAGTCCCATTGGCCGGTCGTTGTGTCACAAACCTTATATTTCCGTGTACAATAGCCAAAAGCAATTCTTTCATCCTTATATACTTCAGTTTGATCCCCCTCCTGATAGGGACATTTCTTTTTCACACACGTCTCCGTACTGCCATCCCACGTGTATCCATCGTCGCAACTACACGTGCTCTCATCCGTCTGCCACTCACTCCAATTGCCAGTACTTGTATTACACGTACGATTTTGCGTACAAGTTCCGTGGCTAATAGAAACGCTTTGCGTGGAAGGACCGGAACATTGCTTCTCCGCTTTTACACACGTCTCCGTACTGCCATCCCACGTGTATCCTGAGTTATCACATTCACAATAGTTTAATGTTTCTGTCCAGTGAGCATTGCCCTCTTCATCACAAGTTTTTTTATGGGATTTATAGCAAGTTCCACTCCCATCTGTCCCACTACCAATGTCAAAATGACTCGTAGTAGATTCGGGGACACAGGCTTCCGGTTCTGGGGTTTCGCCACCGGAGCTTCCCCCTTCTGCCGTACATTCATCTACCGTAGCAACCAAGTCATTACAGTTTGGATAGTTTTTATTCAGCGCACTACATCCATCCCCTGAACAGCAAACAACCCCTTCTTTGTAAGAGGGAATCTGTAAAGTATAATTGCCCCCTTTTGCGGTGGCAATCGCACCTTGGTTAGTCAATGTATAAGTATAGTTTTTACTGGTCGAGGCATTGGCTAATACTGTCAGCTTGTTTTTCTTATCCTCGCCTAAATAACGGTTTCCCATGACACACCGATGCTCTTGCTCGGTGCGTACCGCCGCTAACATGCTCTCGGCTTCGCCAGTCTTGCGCGTCTCCAATACACGCTTGAACTTCGGCACCGCGACGCCGGCTAATACACCCAGTACCAGCACCACGACCAATAGTTCTGTCAGAGTAAACGCTTTGCTTCTTTTTCTAAAACAGCCCATAAATCTCCTCCAGTTCCAAAAACACTTGCCGGTCACCTTCAAGTGACTGGCAATCTACGACATATCTCTTAGGGGCTTCACACAAAGTCCCTACTAAAATGCTAGTAAAAAAAAGAGCAAATTTCAAGTGCTATTTTTTTAGATAGCAAAGACCCTAAAAAACAAAGTCCTTTTCCCCATTAAAAATTGTTAAAATACTTGTATGGATAATTTTCAAGAAATAGATAAAAAACAACAAGCCCGCTGGGAAAAGGAAAATCTTTTTGCCAGCCCCCGTTTGCCGAAAGGTAAAAAATTTTACTGCTTAGACATGTTCCCTTATCCGTCGGGAGCGGGATTGCACGTCGGCCATCCGGAAGGATACACGGCCTCCGACATTTTGACTCGTTATAAACGCATGAACGGTTTTGATGTGTTGCACCCTATGGGTTGGGATGCTTTTGGCTTACCCGCCGAAAACTATGCGATTGCCACCGGCATCCACCCCTCCATTACCACGCAAAAAAACATCGATAATTTTAGACGGCAAATCAAATCGTTGGGACTGGCGTATGATTGGAACCGTGAAATTAATACCACAGATCCCGATTACTATAAATGGACACAATGGATTTTCTTGCAATTGTTTAAGAAGGGCCTTGCCTATGAATCGACCGTACCTATCAACTGGTGCCCTTCCTGCAAAACAGGGCTTGCCAACGAAGAAGTATTTAATGGAAAGTGCGAACGTTGCGGACACCCAATCGAACGCCGCAATTTACGTCAATGGATTTTGAAAATTACCGCTTACGCCGAACGTTTACTCGAAGATTTAGACGGACTGGACTGGCCGGAGAGCACCCTGGCTATGCAAAAGAACTGGATTGGCAAGAGCAAAGGGGCCGAGGTTACCTTCCAAATCGCTGACTCTCACGATAAACTAACCGTCTTCACCACGCGCCCGGATACCCTGTTTGGCGCGACGTATATGGTCGTTTCGCCGGAACATCCTATTTTGCAACGCATCGTAACCGATGCCCAAAAAGAAGCCGTGACCGCTTACCAAAACCAAGCCGCTAATAAGAGCGATTTGGAACGCGCCGATTTGAATAAAGACAAAACCGGTGTCTTTACAGGGGCCTACGCCATTAACCCGGTCAACGGTAAAAAAATACCCGTTTGGACCTCTGATTATGTATTGATGGGTTACGGCACCGGTGCCATTATGGCAGTGCCCGCCCACGACGAAAGAGACTACGCTTTTGCGAAAAAATTCGGTTTAGAAATTATTGAAGTCATCAAAAGCGAGCAAGGAGTAAAAGAGGCCGCTTTTACAGGAGACGGAGAGCTCATAAATTCCGGCTTTTTAAACGGACTGCGAGTACGTGAAAGCAAAGCCAAAATGATTGAATGGCTCAAAGAAAAAGGATTTGGACAGGGCAAAACTACTTATAAACTGCGTGATTGGGTGTTTGCCCGTCAACGTTATTGGGGAGAGCCGATTCCGCTTGTTCATTGCGATAAATGCGGTGTCGTGCCTCTGCCGGAAGATCAACTCCCCCTGCGCCTGCCCGATATGAAACAATTTGAACCCTCCGGCACGGGTGAGTCTCCTTTAGCCAATGCTACCGAGTGGCTGCGCACTACGTGCCCCCGTTGCGGCGGACCGGCTTTGCGCGAGACCAACACCATGCCGCAATGGGCAGGTTCCTGCTGGTATTATTTGCGCTATATGGACCCCCACAATGATCAAGCATTGGTAGACCCGGAAATTGAAAAAGCCTACGGCCCCGTAGATTGCTATATTGGCGGAGCGGAACACGCGGTACTACATTTATTATATGCCCGTTTCTGGCATAAAGTACTCTATGATTTGGGTGTAGTACATACCAAAGAGCCGTTCCAAAAACTGCGTCACCAAGGTATGATTTTGGCCTTTTCTTACCGCGATAAATTAGGGGCCTATCATAGTTATGACGAAATAGATTTTAAGGACGGAAAAGCCTTCTTGAAAAGCACCGGAGAGGAATTATCCTCCATGGTGGAAAAGATGTCTAAATCCAAAAAGAATGTCATCAACCCCGACGATATCCTCAGCCAATACGGCGCCGATGCTTTCCGCATGTATGAAATGTTTATGGGTCCGTTTGAGGCCAGTAAACCGTGGGATATGAAAGGGATTGAAGGGATTTCTCGTTTCTTACGGCGTATTGTGGCTTGGAACGAAAGCGTAAAACTAACCACCGCTTCTAATCCGCCGTCTGTGGAAATTCTCAAACATAAAACGATTGCCAAAGTGAGCCAAGACATTGAAGAACTGCATTTCAATACGGCCATTTCGGCGCTGATGGTCTTTTTCAATGACATCAGTAAATTGGAAGCCGTCAGCCAAGATACGTTTGACACTTTCCTCAAACTCTTACACCCGTTTGCCCCGCATATTACGGAAGAAATTTGGCAAACCAACGGTCATAGTGATTTCCTCGTCCGTCAGCTGTGGCCCAAAGCCGATAAGGAAATCATCGCGCAGGAAACCATTGAAATGGGTGTACAAATTAACGGAAAAGTGCGCGACCGCATCCAAGTGCCGGCCAAAGCCAGTCAAGAAAAAATTCAACAAACCGCCTTGGCCAGCGAAAAAATACAAAAGTATTTAGAGGGCATGGAAATAAAAAAGATTATCGTCGTGCCAGCCCGCATTATCAATATCATTATTGCCCCTAAAAAATAAGGAGAACTTATGAAAAAAATAGGATTTCTGTTGGCCGTGATCTGCGCGTTAGCCGCCTGTGGCAGCGAAGGTTCGTTTTATCGTCCGCAAGCCCAAATCATGCCGCAACATATCCGCAAAGTGGCTATCCGCCCGATTCTTAATAAAACCGAAATTTTCGCCATGGAGGACAAATTATATTTGCAACTCTATGATGAATTTCTCAAAAACGGTTCTTATCAAATTGTCAACGAAAATAACGGAGCGGAAGGGGTGATTATTACCACCATTACGCGCTATCTAAATGTGCCGGTGCAATATGATAGCAACCTAATCCCTGTCGTTTATAAAATGGATGTATGGCTGGATATTGTGCTCATGGACAAAAGCACCAACACCCCCGTATGGCGGGAGCCGGCTTTCTTGGGCACGCAGTATTATTCCGCAGCCACCTTGCCGGGCGGTATGACGGAGCAACAAGCGCGCGAACTGATTTGGCAAAAGCTCTCTAAAGACATTGTCAAACGCACGGTAGACGGATTTGGATCTGTCATGAGTGAGAGCAAACGCAAAGTCATGCAGAACCCGGAATATACCACCATTACGCAATAATATGCCTAAGTCCACCGCCGATAAAATCAGCAAATCTTTAGCTAAAGGAACTATCTCTCCCGTTTATTTACTGACGGGAGAAGATTTATTCCGCAAAAAAGAGCTGATTGACCAAATCAAAACGGCGGTACATCCCGATGACTTCAATCTTTATTCTTCTTCCGCAGACAAAGCGGATATGGGCGAAGTGCTTGCGCTAGCCAACACAGCCCCGGTATTTTCAGACAAACGTTTAGTGATTTTAACGGATATTGAAAAACTGCGCAAAGACCCCAAAGAGGCCCTGATGCGTTATTTGGAAAATCCGCTAGACACCACGGTACTTGTTTTGACCCACAATGACAGTAAAAAACTCAAAACGGACAAAACACTTCCCGCCGTAGTTGCCGAGCACGGAGAAACCGCTAATTTGGACGAATTAAAGCGCGATGATTTGGTCCAGTGGATACGTAACCGTTTTGCCCAACAAAATTTGCAGGCAGATTTTGAAGCCATTGAAACATTGTGCGAAACGGTAGGGGCGGACTTAAATGCTTTGTCACAAGAAATTGAAAAATTGGCCTTATATACCGCCGAGCGGAACGATAAAAATATCTCTAAAAAAGACGTGCTGGCCGGAGTTGGATTTTCCAAGGAAGAAAACCCGTTTGAGCTGTCCAATGCGATTCAATACTTAAATAAAAATAGAGCCTTAGCCCAAATTGATAAACTGCTGGGTAGCGGAGAAACACCTATATCGGTACTAAGCAAAATTTCTTATCCGTTGCAAAAAATGGCTCGTATCAAGATGATGGCAAACGCGGGGATGGCTCCGTCTGATATTTCACGCGCAGCGGGACTTATGTTTTGGGAAACATCCCTCGTCAACCGGGCGGGTTCTTTTCCGTCTGTAGACACGTTTGTCAAAACCTTAGACCGCGTGATTGAGGCCGATAAAGCCTTCAAAACCTCTACCGCCTCCGACCCCAAAACCCTGCTCAAAGGGATCATCATGACGCTCTTTGCCGGAAGATAATTAAAAACAGATTAGACTTCATTGTCTATATATCCCCAACCTGCCCCTTCATACTATTTCAAAAAGAAAACAACCCAACAGGGCAAAAAGAAACCCCACTCAAATGAGCGGGGTCTTTTAGCACACGTAAAATATATTATTGCGCCGCTGTTTCCGGTGCTGTAATTTCATCACAAACGATTTTTCCAATTTCCGGATTCATCGGCGAACAACTGGTGGTCCAACCATTTTGATCTGCGCTGCGGCTTCCCACAAACATGGCCACACTCTCGCCGTTCTGTTGGAAGTCTATATAATAGGAACAGAGATCAGCCATACAAGACGCCTGCACTTCCGCCACCGTAGTAATTTCAGTCGTACCGGCACAACTTTTTGCTTGAACAGAAAAACTTGACATCTTAATCGTATTTTCTTGCTGGGCCACACCTTCCGCTATGTAGGTGTTTAGCTTTTCTTCGGCACGTTGGACGGTTTCTTTCAAACAGACTGTCTCCGACGGCATAGAAAAATTCTCAGGCTCGCTGATTTTTCCAAAAGACCCGGAAACGTCATTTACTTGGACGGGCATAAATTTCCCTTGACCAGGTATAAATTTCCCTTGCTGTAACAGGGAAAATGCCGCCGACGCACCGGAGTGGGAAAACTGCCACCAACCCCAGGCCGCGCCACCGATTACCGCCAGCCACACCAGCAACAAAAATATCTTGGCAGGACTTTTCATATTATTTCCTATTTATATTCTAATTTCACCAATTTATATTTACGGGGTCCTTTGGGCAACTGCGCTTCAAATTCATCGCCTTCTTTGTGACCCAGCACGCCGGATGCCAGCGGACTTTTAACTGATAACAATCCCTTATCCGGGTTTGATTCCATCGGACCAACTAGCGTATAAGTGAACTCCAACTCAGCCGCCACATCCTGAATAGTCACCGTCGCACCGATACGCGCTTCGCTATGGTCTACCGTTAAATTATCGGTAATTTCAGCGTTACGCAAGGTCATTTCCAATTCTTGAATGCGAATCAATGTTTCTGCTTGTTTTTCTTTGGCTGCATGATATTCCGCATTTTCTTTCAAATCGCCTTGCGCGGCCGCCTCCCCAATTTCCAACGACAGTTGTGCCTTTGTATTTTTCAAATCTTTTAATTCACCCATCAGGGCTTCATATTTTTTACGACTAATATATACTTTTTCCATAATACATACACTCCCATTAAGCAAGAGTGTACAATTTTTATACCCGCTTGGCAACTTTACATCCTGCTCCAAATATGCATAAATTTATGTATGAAACGATTTCTCACATATATTTTACTCATCGCGTGTACATGGCCTGCTTATAGCAAGACACATGTGGAAATTGCGGAGGAAAATTCCCCCTCTATTGTAGCTATTAATGTGCTCAAAAAAGACGGCACTACTTTTACAGGAACCGGTTTTGTTGTCACTCAAGACGGTGTCATCGCCACCAGCCGACACGTCACAGACAATGCTTTATATGTTAATGTAACTTTTAATACAGGAGCTATGTCCGGTCAAGCCAATTTGCTGGGCCAAGCTAAAGAAGTGGATTTAGCTATCATTAAAATAGGAGCCAAAGACCTCCCCACCGTTACATTCGGCGATTCCGATTATGTCTTGCCGGGACAAGATATCACGGTTATTGGCAATCCGCGCCGCCTGCAAAATACGGTTTCTTCCGGACTTATCAGCCAAGTACGCAAAAAATCGGACGGCATTATTTGGCATCAAATCAGTGCTCCTATTTCACCCAGCTCTAGCGGAAGCCCCGTGTTTGACACGCAAGGAAACGTCATATCGATTGCTTTTTCCAGCTACAAAGGAGAAGGAAATCAAAACCTCAATTTTGCTGTTCCGTCTAATTACTTGGTAAAACTTTTAAACGCTCATGGGTACTACCCCACAGTCATCTCTCCGGAAGATAACACTCCTTCCGAAGAGGCTTCTTGGTGGAGTAAATTTGTCGCCCACATCAAAAAATCATGGGAAATGATCTGCCGCCTCTTTAGCCGGCACCGTTCCTAAGGACCTAGAGTTGCTTGGGTCTAATGACCCTTGTTTTCTGCCGCAAAAATAACTACACTATAGGGGTACTCCATGCGAGAGGTTAGATTATGCCAAATAAAAAAACTAAACAAGTAGGAAAAATTGTCGTCGTCATTTTGAGTGTAGCTATTTTCTTCTTTTTATTACTTCCTTTTTTGGAATCGGACTCGGAAACTGCTAAAGAAGGGACTGCCAAAAAAGCAACGCCCCAGATTTTTACTTCCAATCCGCTCAGTGAATTAGCGCGCAAAATATATGCTATGTTTTCGGGCAAGAGCCGTTCCAAAGCGCCCAATATTCCGCCACAACAGACTAACATCTTAGAAGAAGGAGAAAATATGTTGGCCTTGGCTCCGGCAGAGGCAGAACGTTATTCCGCCGAGCACGAGTCTGATTCTCAGGTTTCTACCGTAGGAGTGACGTATGATGAATATGGCGAAGCCGGTTTTGTGAATGAAGAAGGTGAGTGGGTTTTAATCCGCCAAACGGCCCCGGAAACGGCTGAGCGCGGTATGCATGAAGTCAGCACCACCGATAAGGCCTATGACAAATATGTCCAACTGGAACGCTCCGCTAAATATATAGGGAAATCGAGCGAATCGGCGGCGGCCATTCCGGAATCTAAATGGGCCCGCTTGTGGAGACCGATTAAAAAACTATTTTCTAAAGATGAAGAGACCCCTTCCGCGGATCCGACAAATACAGACAAACCGTTTGCTTTGGCGGCGGCTTCTACCGGGTTAGGACAAGACAAGAACATATCCACCCGCCAGGAACGAAAATCGGGCAAAAATCCTTTTTCCTCCTTCTCAAGAAGACAATGGGGAAATGCTATCTCCATCGACCAATTTACTGATCCGGCGACGGTGTTAAATGAATCGGCGGAGCAATTAAAAGAAATGGCCCGCAATATGCTGGACTCAAAACGTGCCGACGAGGTGATTGAAAAGATTGAGCAAAACAAACAAAAAGCCATTGAACAAGCTAATCAACAAATTAAAGAGCAAAAGCAAGACGAATTGGAGCAAGCAATTGAACAAAACCAACAAAACGGGGTACAGTTTGAACCCGGCCAAATAGTCACGAAACTGTATACTTTTGCTTCTGATTGTAGATCCGACGATCCACCTTCTGCAAAAGCTGTGGGCTTTCCGCATAATAATCCGCCCCTAGAAGCTTCTCCCTCTCTCTCATCCTGTAATGAGAAACCTATCGAGTATAACGATCCTGAATATATCGAGGCCCAAAAGCAGGAACTTTCGCAAAAACTCTTAGAGGCTATGGGAACCCAAGCGGAAAAGCCGACTACTATTGAAACTCCGCCGGTAGTGGTGGTGGTGGACAAGTTAGCAGCCGGCCAGCCGCTGGACTTTAAACAGTTAATTCCGCCGGGGCAAGATTCTATACCACAGGACTCTCCGTACTGGTCGCAAGTAGAATACTTAAAACTGCTATATCAAGCGAAAGGTTGTGATAAACATGATTGCTATGCTATTTCAAATACATTAACGAATGTATCTCACGATGTACCGGAGATGGGAGCTGTTGCGGGTCTTGATATTTATCCGGGCCTTTCAGGTGATGAATTTGAAAATCTTAAAGCGGATCTCCTCGCCAACTTGCCATATGACAATGAGCAGATGATTCCAGTAATAAGCAGACTTCAACAGGAATTTCCGACCGTTACGTTTGTGGATGAGGAAACTTTTAATCAAATTAAACAAGGTCATATCCGCCTCTACTCTACCGCGGAACTGGCTAAAATATCCGAAAAACCCGAAGATGACCCAAATTATTTTGTAGATAAGGACAAAAAGATTTTTAACGGGGACCTTGAGAATGGTAACAGAGAAAAAGGAGCGTCTGCCCAGGAACAATATATAAAATCTAAAAAGACAGAAGCAGATATTACCAAAGAGGCAAATCAAAAATTTAAAAATGAATCCACCGAAGTTGTTTTGGAGCAAGTTGCCGATAAGGAAGCTGATAATATAAAGAAAAACGGAGACGTACCGCTCTTTGATTTCCATGTAAATTAATACAAAGTCGAGTAAACTCGTAGGAAATCTTAAAAATTGTATATCTCTAAAAAATCCCCGCTCCAAACAGCGGGGATTTTTCTATCCGGCAACCGCATCCTTCCCTCGCACGCGCGGCGCGTACGAATTTTTGCTTGCTCTTTTCCCCTAAAAACAGTTATACTACTATAGAGGTCTGCCTTAGCAGACCATGGTTTGTTATGTCATCAAGGGAGAGTATATGAAAAGATTTATTTTGCCAGTCTGTTTATTACTGTTAGCTTGCGGCTGTCACCAAGAGAAACAAGAAGAAGCCCCTTATAACCGTACTTCTGCCTCCAGCGACTATGAACGTACGTTTCGCAACCACATATTTGCCGCTTGCATAGATACCGGCAAATTTTATGCCACCTATGCATTGGCCCACGTGGATGCCAAACCCACCGAGTGCGACCCGCGCTACAAAGTGACCTTTGTCAATGGCCCTTGCAAAGGAAAAACCATTTTAACGGAAGACGTCATTGTTAAAACCTCCCCCATCGGCGGCGGCCAGTTGGTAAAGGGAGATATCGTATTGCGTGATTTTTGGAATCCTAAAAAACTCCCCACCGATGTAGAAGATTTAGATCGATGGCATCGCGGGGTGGTGTATGACACCTCACGCCGTGAAAAAGGCGTAATAGAACTGGAATTCCCGCGGGATAGCAATGATTTTATGGCTACTCGTGAATTTATTTTCTTACAAAATATACGCTACATTGAAAAACCGGAACCGAAAGATCCGCGCATCTTTTTATAGGAGATAATTTTTAGATACTATGCTGAAGAAATATATTTTACCCTTCATTTTTCTCTTTCCGCTCGCAGTCGCGGCTCAAACTGCTATTCCCGAAACACTGCTGGTCGATGTACCCACCGCCACGGTATTAGATAAATATCAAGCCTCCTTGATGACGCGTGCTTATGCTCACGGATCTGTGATGGAAAGCGTTGATTTTGGTGTATTGCCCCAAGTGAACATCGGACTTTCTTTGGCAGTCTATGAATTAATCGGCAATTCAGATGATATCCGAATGCTGACGCCGGATTTCCAAGCCAAATGGAAATTATTTGACGGTAATTTATATTTTCCGGCTATTGCCATCGGATACGATGGCCGCCGCTACGGGTATATTCGCCCTACCAAAAAATACTTAGACGACCGCAAGGGCGGATATGTAACGATGACCCGCGAAATTTTCTTCCCGGGATTAGAAACAACCGCCGGGGTGAACTTGTCGGATTTTGACAGACATGATGTATATTTCTTTTTAGGCACTTCTCTACGCTTAAAAGAATGGGCTTCGCTACTGGCTGAATGGGACAATATCAACTCCATGCGAGGCTCCCGTTTGAATATCGGCGCACGAGTCTATATCACCCCTGAGCTGGCACTTTCCGGCGCGGTACGCCGTATTGGTCGCGGAGATGAAAATGAGCGTATTTTGCAATTGCGCTATGTCACTAATTTCTGAGGCATTATGACCACACAAACTACTGCAGAAAAAAAACCGCAATTCAAACGCCGCACTATTTTTATCAAAAAGAAATTACAGCTGCGTTACATGGCCCTGATTTTGATCAGTGTCTTGGCGGGGTTACTAATTATGGCCTATGAAATGGTGTTCACATTGCATGACATTTTTGACCATTATCCGGTACTACTACAGCCCTTGTATGACCATTTTCCCTCTATTGCCTATAGTTTTGTCTACAAAATCCTCGTCTATATCGTCTTTGTGGTATTGATTTCTGCAATTCTCTCCCACAAGATGGCAGGCCCCGTGTATCGTTTTGAACAAACTTGTAAAGAAATTGCCAAAGGAGATTTATCCAAGCGGGTTCATTTACGCAAAGGAGATCAGCTGATGGAATTGCAAGACGAGTTCAATCACATGATGGATTATTTGGAAGCGGAAATTAAGAAACAAAAGTGAAGGGTCTTATGAAAAAGTTTATAATAGGGTGTTTTGTATTATTTTGGGGGCTACCGTTATTTGCTCAGATGGAATATGGAGTACGCTTTTCCAATTTAATTAATGATACTTTAACACTCGAGAGCGCGATTCGCTTGGGACTAGAAAATAACAATCGTTTTTTAGCGGCCCGCCAAGAAATCATTATCGCGGAGCAAAAAGTTAAAGAAGCTAAATTTCAATTTTTGCCTCAACTGGCCCTGCAAGGAACCGCCACATGGTATGATTTGGATTACCCGATGGTGCTGCCGGAATCGGTAGCCAACCGCTTTATCCCCAGTAATGACTTGTTAGCCGATAATACCAAGCAGCAGCTCTTCGGGGCAGGAGTTACCGCCACCCAGTATTTATACGCCGGTGGCCGCTTACGCAATACGCTTAAGATGGCTCAAGCCAACTTAAAACAAGCACAAAGCAAATACGAAACCGTCAAAAATGCCATCGTGCGGGATATCAAACAATCTTTTTACACTCTCTTATATGCCCAAGAAAATGCCGCACTGGCCCAAACTGTACAAACAAAGGCATCCGACTATTACCGTTCCATGCGTCCTACCTCGTGGGAAAAAATACGAGCGCAATACTTGGTTTCCAATATCTCTTCCCAAAAAAACATAGCAGACCATGAATTACAAAAAGCCCAACTGTCTATGCTCGTGGCCTTGAATAAAGAACTCAATTCCCACATTACTGTAAAAGGCGATTTCAAACCCGTATTAATTGATTTGGATTTGCCGCATCTTAACTTATGGTCCATGGAATTTCGCCCCGAATTAAAAACAGCTATTTATGCATTGGAATTGGATAGTTTGGCCATTGATTTGGCCTTGTCACGCAAGTACCCGGACATTATTTTGATGGGCAGCTATGAAAGAATGGGAGTAGAAGATTTGGATGATGAAAACAAACAAGTATCTTTAGCTGTTCGGTTGCCCTTGTCCTACAATCTATTTACGCAATCTACGCGTCGTAAGGCAGAACAACAACAAAGCACCTTACGCCGTGCCGCCATTGAAGATAGCATTCGGGTGCAAGTAGCTGAAAATTTTGCGGAAATGAAATTCTGGCAAACTGAAGTTATCGATCGCCAAAACACTTGGAATGAAATGCAAGACACTTTGAAACGCACCGAAAAATCTTTCCGCCCGAATGTAGAGGCCCTGGAAGCCTTGCAAACCTATTACCATATGGGAAAATCGTATTACGAAGCCATACTCCGTAATTTAGTAGCCAAAGCAGGATTGGAATGGGCTATCGGCCAAGATTTATAAGCAAGGAGCCAACGTGACAAAAAGAGGAATGCTAAAAACAGTATTTTTGCTCTGTTTGGCCGTTTTTGCAACCCCTCTGTATGCCGTGCCAACGGTCACACAGGATTCTGTTTTGCGCTCTTTCTTGTGGGATGAATTTACCAAATTACCAGCAGATCAACGTCCTGTCGTAGGCTTAGCGCTATCGGCGGGTGGTGTGCGCGGGTTTGCACACGTAGGTGTATTGGAAGTGTTGCATAATGCCGCAGTGCCCATTGACCGGGTGGCAGGTATTTCCATGGGATCGGTGGTAGGATCTTTATATGCGGCCGGACTGCCCACCGATAAATTATGGGAAATCGGCAATCACATTACGATTGATAAAATTACCCCGGATTTTAACTTGATGGGATTTTTCCGTTTTCTCTTCTTAAACCGCTTACCTTCCTCGCGCAACTTACAACAGTTTTTTAAGGATCAGTTGGGAGATATGCAATTTGAAGATATGCCCATTCCTTTTGTAACGGCGGCCATGGATGTCAAAACCGGAGAGCAAGTCATTTTTAATTCCGGTCCCTTAGATATCGCCGTGCGCGCCAGCATGAATCTACCGGGCGTATTTGAGCCTGTTTCTTATCGTCATCGCTATTTGGTGGACGGGGCCGTGGTAAATTATTTACCTGTTAATTTAGTTAAAGAGCAGGGAGCAGACTATATTATTGCTTCGGTCACCCCGCCGGATTTCTTTTCCAAAACCCCCCAATCTGTCGCTGCTTATTTGGTACGTGTCGGAGATGTGCGCGGGGCAGCCATGATTGAAGAATCCGCCCAGAAAGCCAATTTTGTCATTGAAAGCCGTGTCTTAAATACACGTACTTTAGAACTGGATAAATTACAACAAGCCGGCGAAGTAGGAATTCGCATGGCTAATAAATCATTAGGAGCGCTGCAGGAAGACCTGCTGCTGTTTGCACTAGATGACATTATTCGCCCGTAATTGTATCGTGGTTATATGCCTCTTTTTGGCCGGCGCTTCTGCCGGCTGGGCCGGCTTGTTTTCTGCGCCGTTTAAGGATAGGCAGGAATATGTACACGCCCGCCAAACCTACGAAAAAGGGGATTATCAGCAAGCAATTACCGAACTTTCCCAATATATTTATAAAACCCAAAACATTAAACGCCGTGAAGCACGGGCATATCGATTATTGGGTAAAAGCTACGAGCAACTGGAGCAATTAGACAAAGCATTAGAAGTTTATTTGGAAGCATTGGAATTTCACCACAAGAACATCCCCCTTTTATTAGCCGCTGCCTCTCTTTATCAGCGCACCAAACTGACTGACAGGTCTATTGAAATGTACGACCGTGTTTTAGAGCAAGAGCCCGATAATCAAGAGGCTTTAGCAGGGCAAGCCGACAATTATATTGACATGGGTTTCTATTCAAAGGCACACGATTATTATGACCGGCTCTTTGCACTTAATCCGCAAACTCCTGCCGTTCATCGGGCACGTTATGCCTATGCTTTCCTCAGGCAACGGGATTACCCGAACGCTTTTATCCACATTACCATGGCCAAAACAGAAGAGCCCGCAGATGCCCGCTATTGGTTGCTAAGTGCGTACGCGTATAAAGGTTTAGACAAACTCGATGATGCATTGGCAGATTTGGATATTGCTATTTGGCTAGATCCCCAGCAAACCGAGCTGCGCGCCATTAAATCCATGTGGCTGTATCAGCAAAAAAATAATAAAGCCTCGTTGCAAGAAGCACGCGCTTTACTAGCAGAAGAGCCGACCAATGAACTGGCTTTATTCATGATCTATCTTAATCTGAAAGATAGCAAGCCCAAACAAGCACGACAGGCCCTACAAAAAATTAAAGATTTTAATACCGACTCTTTTGCTCACCGTGTAGCTGAAAAATTATTACAAAAATAAAACTCCTCGGATAAAAGTCCGGGGAGTTTCATTTCTGATAGGAAAAATTTATTTTCCTTCTTCATCCAACTTCTTTTCAAATTCTTCCATCGAAATCGGGCGAGAATAGAGAAACCCTTGCGCCGTGTCACAGCCGATACTGCGTAGAAAGTCCGCTTGCTCCTCGGTTTCTACCCCTTCGGCCACAATGTGACTACCC
>JAFXOI010000013.1 GCA_017528825.1 Elusimicrobiaceae bacterium
CTAAGTAACTGGCTAGTCTTACATTGGCAAGTTTACTATTCGTCACTCTGATTACATTCGGGTCGGCCGTATTATTAGGCGTTACTAAGGCAAAGGTTAAATCTGCATTATTCATAGTAACATCTAAATTAGCCATATTATCTGTATAAGCACCATTGGTCATTTTAATGGCTTCTTCCGCATCTTTTATCGCTTTGGCTCCCGGGAGCATTGTGCTCCAATGACTTTTATCCACCGCCCCTTGATACATCGGTATTGCAATAGCTGACAAAATACCGATAATAAGAACTACGATTAATAGTTCTATTAAAGTAAAGGCTTTCCTTGACATTTTTATTCTCCTATTTAATAATCTTAAAACGCCCGTAATGCAACGTTTAACGACTCAGTGTCTTGAAAACAGCGGCGTTCTAAGAAATCGTAGCAAAAAAAAAAAACAAGTCAAGCCTTTTTTCTTTCCCGACGAGAAAACAACCAAAAATGAACAACAAAAAATGCGCAAGAGATTTTCCCTTGCGCATTTTTGACGATTAAAAAATCAGGTTAGAAACGTACTGACACGGAGGCTTCGGCACCCAGCCCATAAGAGGCATAGTTAGCCGCCAAACTTAAATCCAAATAAGAAGGCAATTTGAAGTTTAAGCCAACGGTTGCACGCGCGGTAGTGACATATTCCGATTCCCCTTCCAATGTGGGGGCCATGATAGCATCGTTCACATGAAGCGTCGTATAATCTACTCCGCCGCCCACATAGGGCACAAAATATTTGAACTTCATAGAAAGCACTAAGCTGGCATTATAATGGGAAGCGGAAAAATCCCGCGCACTCGCGCTATGCGCAGACACCACCAACATAGGTTGTAATGAACCTAACATTTCATTAGGACTGGTAATCCCCCAACGCAAACCGCCGCCGGCAATCGTCATTCCTTCATAGCTGCTGGCCCGAATAAAACCGTCTAAGCGGAAAGGCATTCCGATATCTGCCTGCAACCACGGATAGTAGACATGACCCACTTTATCACGCTCTCCCAAAGCGGTATGCGTAGTGTCGTTTTTGCCCTTACTCATTTTGAAAATCATCGTGCCGCGCGGCCCGATTTGAAAGCCTCCCCAGCCTAACACACGACCTGTCGTGTAAGTGCCGGATCCGATCAGTCCTCCCAAATCTTTAGCAAAGGCCCGCACGTTATCTGGTGACACGTTAGCCGAAAAATCATCCCAAATGTTGCGCGCCTGTGCGGGCAAACACACCGCCAGCGTTAGTATTAACAAACATCCCTTTATATATTTCTTCATACTGTTTATTCCTTTTAATCGTTCGTCTCTAAAAATTCTACTTGATCTCCCACCTCTACACGTCCTTGCAACACACCGGCGGGCATTTCTAAAGTCTTCACGGCGCGGGCCACAATAGGGCTTAGACGCCACGGCTTCATATTTTCCATCACATGGACTACTTTATTATTCTTATCTAAAAACAATACATCCAGCGCAAAATGCATGAAACAGGTGTGGATTTGCGGACAAGGCATGAGTAACATTGCAGTCCCCTTTTCCATGGAAGGACGAAACATGAGCCCCTTCAAACGCTTAAAAAACCGACGGGCTTGTTCCACCTCTTCTGCCAACACGATCTGTTTACACACACACTTCATAAAGAACCTATCAATTCCGTCAAATGCTTTTCTATTTCCGCGTAAAGCACGGGATTTGTAAACTGTACTGTTTCCGGTGCTTTAACGGATACTGCATTGGGTTTTTGAAATACTAAAAACGTCAGGATCAAGTCTTGATTTAGTTCTACCTCAGCAATCATCAAATCTTCATTTGTAAAAGATTTGCGATAATCTACGGAAGTAATTTTAATTTCCGCCGCCGGATAAACACACTCATCCGTGCATTTTTTTAAGAACTCAAACAGCTCTTTACTGGCTATTTTTACATTACGGTATTTCTTATGTGTAAGAGGTAAAAGTAATTTACCGGATTTTACCTCTACCCCCCGAACTTTAATTCCTGTTCCGTATGAAAACGTAAAAGCGCATACTGGCATCGCCAAACAGCCAAGCACACCCGCTAGCAGTATGCGCTTTAAGCAAAACATTATTTAGGCTCTACCACACGTTCCACATAAGAACCGGTGCGGGTATCCACCAAAATTTTATCACCTTCATTGATAAAAAGCGGTACTTTAATTTCAGCTCCGGTTTCTAACGTGGCCACCTTAGTCATATTAGCAACTGTATCGCCTTTTACACCCGGCACGGTAGAAGCAATCGTCAACGGTACTTTAATAGGCAGTTCCATATTGAGCAACTGACCGTTAATATAAATACCAATCGTTTCCATATTATCTTTCAAATATTTCTTTTGATCTTTCAATTTTTCAATGGGTACGGAAACTTGTTCGTAATTTTCGCTGTTCATAAATACAGCCATATCCCCCTCATCGTACAAATACGTAAAGGGACGTTTTTCCACTTCCACTTCTTTAAATTTATCTTCCGGACGATAAGCCGTTTCAATTAAAGAACCGGTGTGAATATTGCGCAATTTTACGCGCACCACGGCACGGGCTTGGCTTTTGCGATGATGTTGGAACTCGATAATTTCTACAATTTGTCCGTTTTCATCTTCAAAGATCAGTCCGTCGTGAAACTGAGTGGTGTTGATCATAGTTTTACCTCTGTGCAGAGCCTAAAAGCCCTGTTATTTTTGTGTCAAATTTTTGGCGCCCTGACGGGTAACCAAATAACTGTCTTCCAAACGTACGCCATATTTGCCGGGCAAATAAATGCCGGGCTCTACGGTTACTACAAAATTTTCTTCCAATTCTCCGATGGCATTGGCACGTTCAATAGGAGCTTCATGCACCTCTAATCCAATACCGTGTCCGGTCGTGTGAATAAAATACTTTCCGTATCCGGCATCTTCGATTACACTGCGAGCGGCTTTGTCCACTTCCGCCACCGGCAGTCCGGCACGTAATAAGCTGACAGCCGCTTCTTTAGCCATGTGCACAATATGCCAAATCTTAGTATATTCGGCCGGCTCCTTTTCCCCATGCCACCAACTGCGGGTCATATCCGAGCAATATCCTTTATAAAAACAACCGAAATCCATTAAAATAGCTTCATTCTTTTTCAATTTGCGCTTGGCCGATGGAGTATGGTGGCAATCGGCACAATTTTCCCCAAAGCAAACAATGTTAAACGGAATGCTGTCTGCGCCGCGCTTAATCATCGCCAGAGCAATTAAGATACGCACCTCTTCTTCCGTCATACCGGTTTTGATTTGCGGTTTGATTTCCTTAAAAGCCTCGGCAGCAATCTGACACGCTTTGCTGATAGAATTGATTTCATCGGTATATTTTACTTTGCGTAGTTCCAAAGCACCCCCGTCCAACCGGTGCAATCCCGCACGCGCTAATTTCTCTCCGCGTATAAAATCAGCCGCAGCAGGATTAAAAGCCAAATGAAACAGTTTTTTCTGAACCGCCAAATCCAAGGCCCCCGCCAACATATCCCCAGCCGCCACCTTTAGTACCAAAAATTCCGCGGCCGCTAACTTGGGTAACATCATGGGTTTAGTAATCGCATACACTTTGCGCGGAGTAATGAGTAATACGGCCTCTTCATCCGACAAATCCATAAGACCCGTAAAATACCGCAATTCCAACTCACCCAAACAAATATAACCGCTTAAGTTGGCATTCTTGAGCAACTGCTGAAATTCTTTCACACGCTGTAATACTGGCTGATTCATAATTACTTACGGGTTAAAATATCCGCTCCTGTATCTGTAATAACGGTTGTTTCTTCCAATCGTACCCCGTATTTGCCAGGCAAATAAATGCCGGGCTCTACCGTGACCACATGGCCTGCCTGCAAAATAGCATCGCTGGTTTGGTCATTACACGGCTCTTCATGAATTTCCAGTCCTACTCCGTGCCCCAAACGATGGGTGAAATAAGGGCCGTATCCACCTTGCGAAATAATACCGCGGGACAAAGCATCTACTGCTTGGCATGCCGTGCCCGGCTTTTCGGCCGCGATGCCGGCTTTCCATGCTTTTTCCGTCAATTTCCAAATTTTCTGATATTCTTCCGGAGCAGTGCCGTTATGCCACCAACTGCGGGTCATATCCGAACAATATCCTTTGTAGATACAACCAAAATCAATCAAAACAGCTTCATTATCTTTTAATACACGGTCCGAAGTAGCGTGATGTGGATTAGAAGTATTTTCCCCGAAACAAACAATTGTTAAAAAGGAAGTAGCAGACGCACCGCGAATACGCATGAATTTTTCCATTTCGGCCGCCACTTCAAACTCGGTCATACCTGTTTTAATCCAAGGGCGGATGTACTCATAGGTATCGTAAGCAATTTTGCAACTCTCGCGCAAAATAGAGATTTCATGTTCGTCTTTTACTTGACGCAATTGGCTGATATAACTCTTCGCTTCTACAAAACCGGACGATTTGAATAAACTTCCCGCCAGATAATTTTCTTTAGCCGCATCAAAACCAACACGCACTAGCCCCAAGGCATGCGCCTTTTGCACCGCGGCGGCCATCATTTGTTTATCTTGGCCTACAACGGTCATAAAAGGATATTTTTCTGACAATATATTGGCATACAATTGACGCGTGAAACAAATCAGTCCGCCTTCGTGCAAAAGCAGGACCGCTTCCCCGCTGTAAAAATAAAAATCCAGCAAGTAAAATTGGTCTATATTATTGGTAATTACCAGACCGCCGAAACCGTCTTGTTGCATTAATTGCTTTAACGTATTAATTTTATTCAAAATTCTATTTTGCATAAGCGTACACAAGCTCCTTTTACCTCTTGTATATCATAACAATTTTTTAACAAACGGGGCAATGAACAATTCGCAAACGGTGGCCTTTTTGGGGAATAATTATATATAATAATTGATATTGCGCCATGCGTACTTTATATGACTAAACATTGGATTTTTATTTTATTATTATGTTGTGCCAACTCGTTACAAGCGGCTGTTTTTTCTTCCTCTGACGGCCGTTTTAATATAGAGTTACCTTCCGGTTGGACAACCGCTCAAAAACCAGCAGCAGGCTCTGTCTTGTCGGTGGTAAAAGGAAATTCCCGTATTGATATTAAACCGGTGCCTTCCTGTTCCAACGAAGCCTGTATTGAGCAAAAAACCCAACAAGATCTGCTGGATGTAAAAAATAAAAAAATGCAGGTAATTGGCAATTCTTACACCGGAGAGGAAATCAAACGAATTGATTTTTCAACGGGAGAGCCTTTCTTTTATATCAGTTTTTTCACCCCCAAAAACGACTTTAGTTCCGGTTACTTTTTAATTGGTCGCCACGCCTATTCCATTTTGGCTAAAGATCTATCGTACGCTCAAACGGATTTATTATTTTCTTTTATTTCTCCGGCTCAACATGCCACTGCCCCCAAGCCGGCGGCTGTTTCTGCCTCACAGCAACCGATAGAAATGGATCTCACCGATAAACGAGCCTATGACATTGATGCTTTACCGGCTGTAGTCGAGGAAGATATTATTGTGTCCGCTCCGGCCCCGCAGGTGGCTTCGGCTCCGGTCGTTTCAAGTACTCCTAAAACTGCTAAAACAAAAAAAATTCGCACGTTGGTGACTCGCAATATGCCGCCCTATATTAAACGTTTAGGCCATGGATTTGATTGTTTAGTTGGCCTACTATTCCTCTATTTATTGATTCAGGCGATTGCTTTGCTGGTGCGGTTATTTATCAAACCACAAGTAGATAAAACACAAGTCAATCCCAATTCTCCGTTTCCGATTAAGTTTCGTCGTCTGTATGGAACGCCCTCTTTAATTTTCCGCGCGCGAGACAATCAAGGCAATACCCTATTGTCTTTGTCGGCACGTTGGGATAGTTTATTCTTGTTTGGCGGTATTATGCTAATCGTGGGAGCGGGTTTGGTAATGGCCATCACCGGCATTTTTGAAACCACTCAGTTAGTCAAATTAAGTGCTTTTGCTTACAACACAATTTATTCTGCAGTATCATTGGTAATTCCTTTGGGATTTGTAATTTTGATCTGCGGAGTGTTATGGTCGTTACTCGTTTTACGGCAATTTTCGCTTTATGACAATAAAGGGCAAAAAGCAGTATATGTTTTACAACGCGGATTCGGACTTAAAAAAGAACGCTATGTCGCTTATTTTGCCAAATCCAAAGAAGTGCTGATTTTAGAACGCAAACGTTTCTCTTATTTGCGTAAATGGCAGTTACTGGACAAGCAACGTCATGTCCTCGCTCACATTGAAGAGGATCGCCCTTCCTTTGCCATCTTACGCAAATTCGTCGGACATTTGTGGGGATTATTGCGGGCCAGTTACCGCATCAACGGCCCCATGGAAAGCACGGGAGCTATTATCAACTCACGTAGTGCCTTTAATCAATTTAGTTGTCAATTAGATAAACCGCAAGCCATTTCTTCACGCGACTTATTGGTAGCATCCTTGATTATCAATATACGCGACCGCGACAAATGGTATCCGTGGTTCTGATACTATCATGAAATTCTATCGCTTTTTCTTTTTAATACTAGGGGTGTCTTTTGCGCTCCCTGTCTATGCGCAAGAGGCCCTGAATGCCGTCTTTTTGGAAACAGCCCAAAACCGAGCCGTATTACAAGGTAGTTCCTGGGCAGCTGCCGCCGCTTATACCGACGGAACGCTTTTAGCTGGCATCCAGCCGGATTTACGTTTAGCTCCGGCTTCTACACTCAAACTGCTCACCTCGGCCGCCGCCTTGGAGGCTTTCGGGCCGTTTTACCGTTTTGAAACATCTATTTATGCAGACGCCCTGCCGGATGAACAAGGGGTACTTCATGGTAACCTGTATATTCGCGGTGGTGGAGACCCTACCTTAGGTTCTGCCCGCGTAACGGGAAGTTTGGCTTGGGATAAATTGTTAGAGAATTGGTCTTCCCGTCTTAAACAAGCCGGCATTCGTCAAATTGACGGCCGCATCTACGCAGATACTTCTTTATTTTCGGGACCGTCTGTGCCGGACAAGTTTAATTGGCAGAATATGGGCAACTATTTTGCGGCTCCCACTACGGCATTGGCCTTTAACGATAATCAGTTCAGTATTACTTTTTCCCCTCAATCCAAACATGGTGAAAAATTAGAAATCGAAGCGGTATCTCCCAAACCGGCAGGATTAGTACTACATTCTTTTGTTACCGCAGACAGTCAAAATCCAAAAGACAACGCGTATGTATATGGAGCTCCTTATCAATATGAGATGAGCATTTACGGCACTTTACCTACCTCCGTACTGAAAAAATACTCCATTCGAGCCGCCTTACCGGAGGCCCCCAAGACTTTGGCAGAACTGCTACAAAAACAATTGCAACAAGACGGAATTTCTGTTCGTTTGCCTTCGGAAGTATTATATACTGCTCCCAACTATACAGATAAACATCTTGTGTTCACACACTATTCTGCCCCGCTAAAAGACATCATTTATATCTTAAACAAACGCAGTTTTAATTTTTATGCTGAAGTAATGCTACGCCATTTGGCCTTGCAAGCCGGTCAAGCAGGTACCATTCAAAATGGGATTGACGCGTTGCACCGGTTTTTGAAACGAGCTCATATTTCTGATCAAAATGTACTGGTTTATGACGGAAGCGGCTTATCACGCGACAATCAAATTACAGTCCGCGTGTTGTTAGATGTTTTATTATATATGAGCAAGCAACCTAATTTTCAGTATTATTATGAATCACTTGCCACGCTGGAAGACCGCGGAGATTTACTGCTCTTAACCCGCTTGATGAAACCGCTCAAACGCACCCAAGACGTACACGTCAAGGGCGGCACCATTGATGGAGTAAAAGCACAAGCCGGATATGCCAAAGACAAAAACGGTCAACTGATTGCCTTTGCTTTTATTACCAACAATATTATTGCGCAAGACGAATCCATTAACCGTTTTTACGAAGAGTTATTAAAAACATTATTGGAATATTCTCCTAATCATTAGTGCACTCTTTCTACACGATTGTCCATATTTTTTCTCTTGGGACACAAACAGGTTTAACAAAATACCCCCACTCTATGAAAAGTGGGGGTCTGCAGAAAATATTCAAACTCTTTAATTATAGGTATAATCTCCCCAGCTATTGCACGAGGAAGTACCTGTCCAAGAACTACACGTGCGCTGTGAGGTTTGATTACCCTGTTCATCATAGGTATATTCTGTTCCGCTATTGTATTTCTTACAGGTGCCGGCGGATGTATTCACGTTACCACTGCTGCAGGTGTGCTCTGCAATTACACGACCGGCATCATCATAGGTATAAATAGAAACCTCATTATAGGTCTTACATACACTGGTGCCGGAATTGAAAGAAGCACATTTTTTGACCGTTGTTTGATTCGTCTCAGTATCATAAACATAATCATACGAGTCATTTGTGTTATAACTACCGGTACAAACACCCGTGGACGAATTAGCGCTTCCACAAGTACGCTGAGAAACGACATCCCCTGCCTCATTATAGGTATAATTATAGGCCCCACCGCTATAACCGGTGCATTGTCCCGTGCTATTATTCACACCACTACATTTACGTCTCGTTGATACTTCGTCGCTCGGATATGTATAATCGTAGGAGTCTTTGTATCCGCCACTACATGCACCTGCAGAATTCAGACTCGTACAGGTACGTTCGGTCCGCAGACCATCTTCATCATATGTGTAATTGGTCCGAGAATCGTATTTGGAACATTCTCCCGTACTGGCATTAATGGAGCTGGTACAAGTCCGTTTCGACTCTACATTGTTATGACCATCGTAGAAATAATCGGTCGTTGTGCTAAAGGCGGTACAAGTACCGTTAGCGGAAACCGTCTTACAGGTATTTACCGATTCAAGTCTATTATTTCCGTCATACGCATAATTGGTTCCTGCGCTGTAAGCACTACAACTTCCGTCAGCATTATTGGCCGAACAAGTACGCTCTGTTAATTTGTTTCCGCTTGTATCATAAGTCTGTGTAGTTTTCACATTACAAATCGTTCCTTCCATACTGCAAGTATTGCGGGTCAAAGCCTTTCCTTCATCTGAATAACTTACAGTAGTACAAATATTATCCTGACACACTTTCTCACTGTAAGTGTGATCTTCATTATAAGTTCCCTCACAGCTATAACCGCTAGCTACACTGCGGCTACATGCCTTGGTGCACGGATAAGTGTCACAACTCTGCCAGCCGGATGGGCCATTGTTTGCATAGGCCATACTCCACGGGATACCCGTTCCGGTACCCTCTAACACATACGTATCGTATCCGCTTGTTAAACTACCGCTGATTTTCTGCCCATCTAAAGACTCGCATAATCGTTGGGCACGATCGTTCCCGCTTAACGCTTCGCAATGAATTTCACCCGGGAAATTGATACTGGCTCTTTGGTAAATGATGTAGTTGTTGTTCAGGATATCCTTGGATATTTTCACATATCCATAGGATGGATCTTCACTAATTTCAATAGTGACTCCATCTCCTAAGTCGGCCGTGGTACCGGACGGATTATTGGGTAGCTGTATATCTAAATAGGCTAAATCAGGGGAATAGTGGCTGGCTGACATATAATACGCTTCTTGCGCATTGGCCACTGATTTGGCCATAGGCATCAAAGCAGTATAGCGACTCTCATCTACCGCAGTTTGATACTCTGGCAAAGCAATTGCCACCAATCCTGCAATAATCAGTAGCACCACCAGTATTTCTACCAGTGTAAAACCAGCTACTGAAACGGATGAAAGATTTTTTTTCATATTATATTCCAAATCCATTTTATTTGTGTATATTCAAAGTCTATAAAAAGAAAAAATATTTTTCAAGTACAATATATCTTATCCCCTCACTTCACTAAAATACAAGAGGGCCGCTTGATACAAGCGGTCCTCTTTAGGCAGTAAATCGTATAACAACCGGTTAATACACTTTTTTCATGGTTAGTATGCCGTCTTCAAAAAACCATTCTTCGCTCAGGGCTCCGGTATCGTTAAATTTCTTGGTAACCCCGTTTGGTTTGCCATCCTTATGCGGAGAAATCAGCGCAATGGTACCGTTGGGGTGATACACAATTTTATCGCCGATTAATTTGTCATTCTTATACGTACACTCGGAACGCAAATCTCCGTCTTGGGTATAGGTGCGGCAAATTCCGTTCAAATATCCCTTCTGATATTCCGCCACTTCTAATACTTTGCCGGAAGGATAGTATTTAGTTTGCCGGCCTTCTTGGCAATCATCTTCATAATTCATTTCTTTTTGCAAACGACCCGTCGGATGATATACCCGTGCCGGGCCCTGCAGACGACCATCTACATAAAATTTTTCAATACTTACTTTGCCGTTATCAAAATAAATCCGGCAGCGTCCGTTACGCAAGCCGTTTTTGAATTCACACTCAAAGTACACCTTACCGTTTTCAAAAAATTCTTTTACAATTCCATCGGGCAAATTACCTTCCCTTTTGGTAATATCCAAATTTTTATCCAACGTTTCTCGATATACTTCTTTTTCATCCAACAAATAAATCCTCACGAATCCCACATTAAGCGGGTCGTTTAGACTGGTTGTTTTACGCACGATTTCTGCCATAGTCTACCTCTTCATTGCGTTAGCAGCTACATAAGCACTGCCCCACGCAAAATGTAAATTAAATCCGCCACTGCGTCCATCCACATTGAGAAGTTCTCCCAATATGTATAACCCTTTGCAACACAAGGACTCCATTGTATTATAGTTTATTTCGGCGCAATTTACACCCCCCGCCGCCACCATGGCCTCTGTCCAAGGACGTAAAGATAACACGGTTAGCGGCCACATTCCCAATGCTTTTATGACGGTGTTGACCGTATTATCCGTCCAATCACAGACCGGAACATTTTTACGGACTCCTGTAAAATCAATCAGTAAATTAATAATGTTTTCGTGCAATACACCGGCAAAAAAAGATTTGGCCGTCCGATGACCAAACTGCTCGCGACGGGCTTGAATAAATGCTTTTTTATCCTCTACTTGCGGCAGTAAATCCATCGTAACGGATACGGGACCTTTGGCAAGATGCCGCCCAATACTTCCGCTAAGTTGTAGTGCCGCCGGCCCTGATAGTCCGTAAGAAGTAAATAAAATTTCACCGGTATGGCTTATTTCTTGAGAGGTACCCTGCCAAGCGGTCAATTTACCTTGTAAGCGAATTCCCTGCAAACGGGCAACCGCTTTTTCTTTGACGTTCAATGCACACAAAGCCGGCGTAATCGGCACCAGTGAGTGCCCCAGCGATTTAGCTAATGTATAGCCCGCCTGCGTGCCCCCCGCTTGCGGATAAGCACAAGAACCGCAGGCCAAGACACAACGCCGTGCGTGAAAAGCGGTTTTATCCGTAGCCGTAAGTATAAATTTTTCTCGTTTGACTATCTGTGCAATTTCGGTTTGCGTGCGGATCTCGACTCCGGCTTCCAAACACGCTAAACGCAACGCCTCTGCCACCGCGGTGGATTTGCCGCTTAACGGGAACACACGTCCCAAATTTTCTTGTTGAGTCAGCACGCCCAGATTCTTAAAAAGTTCCAGACATTTTTCCGCTGAAAATTGTTTTAATACAGCCTCAGCCAATTGAGGTGTTCCGTGATAATCTGCCGCGGAGACCCCTACATTCGTCAAATTACAACGGCCATTTCCGCTAACCAAAATTTTCCGACCAACCTGAGCCGATTTTTCCAGCAGGATTACTTTATCACCGCGACGCGCACACTGCCACGCACAAAATAAACCGCTGGCTCCGCCGCCCACAATTGCCACATCATATAAAGGAGTGTTCATTTGGATTTACTATAGCAAATTTGACTACAAACTGTCTGAGGTAATTATAAAAAAACCTCCCGTTAGGGAGGTTAAAAAGTGTCACCGGGTGGGCTCGAACCACCGACCTATTCCTTATGAGAGAATCGCTCTAACCAGCTGAGCTACGGTGACAAAATCGACCTATTTATTATACCAAAACAAAACGCACGATGCAATTTTATTTTCTGCCAGCTAACGGATTTTCTGGTAATCGCTTAGGTTACTCAAATACTGTCCGGACTTGGCTTCTTGCAAATCTTGCTTCGCTTTTTCCGTCTGGCCCAGTTTTGAATATGCCGCCGCGCGCGCTTCCAAGACATCTACCGCAGGCCGTGCACGTAGCACCATGGAATAATCTTGTACCGCTTGGTCATACTTCTCTAGCATAAAATTGATACCACCGCGCGTAAAAAAGATTTCCGGTTTGGAAGGAGCAAGCACCAACACTTGATTAATCACTTCCATAGCCTCCTCATAGGCCCCTTGAGCGGCCAAAGCGGAAGCCAAGGCAGTATAGGCATCTGTGTAGTAAGGATTTCGGTTCAACGTTTCCGCAAAATCTTGCGCCGCCAAAGCATATTCCCCTTGGTTAAAGTAAGCCGTACCGCGGGCGGCATAAATATCAGCCCGTTGCGGATTTAATTGTAAAGCATGATTATAGGCTTTGATAGCTTGGGCACTCTTTCCATCTTGCGCATACCCTTCCCCGCGAGCCAGCCATTCCGAAGAAGTAGGCATACTTTGACACGCTGACAATACACCGCAAAAGAAAACTAAAATTATTTTTTTCATACGTCCTCCCTTTGTGTGTATTATACCAAATAGACGAACTGACATAGGTCCAAAAACAGACTAAAACTAGGTCCAAAGACCCTTTTCGGGACAGCTACAGAATGATACAGTATAAATATAAGGAAAGCGATTTTTCAATTTCATCCTACACCGCTGCGGTCCTAACCCTGCCGCAGCGGTTCCCTTTTATATGAAAACTATTTGATGTTTTTACCCCCTCATTGGGATAGAAGATTTTGGCTGTTTTTCCTTGTATTTTATATACTATAACTATGTTACTAGTATGGTTCAAAACGATTTTTAGTTTTTCAATTTATACTCTCTTGCGCAGGGTAAGTCCGTGGGGCACTGTCTTTTTTGCCTTGTATTTATGGCTAATGGGAGTGTTGGTGTTTAATCTTTATTTTGCTTGGCAGGTGCATGACAAACTACCTATTTTCATTCGCAATTTTCCGACTTTGATTTTTGAAAAAGGTCATCTCGTTTCCGAAGAAAAAGCCATCATACACATTCCGTCCACTAACTATGAAATTTTACTCGATTCTACCCGCCAGTCTCCCCCCACCGCACAAGAATTTACCGATAAACACTGGCTGGCTTTTATCAACGATAATCAACTCTATATGCTCTCTGTAGCCGGAGTATCTTCTCAGCCGATTCCCGCGCAAGTGGACGGAACCATTGATGCCGCTTGGCTACAAGAACACAGTTCCTCCATACGGGCAGTCTTGCAGAGTATGCTTTTTATGGGTTCTTTCTTTTTTCTGGCCTTGTTCTTTTTCTTATCGTGGCTGATGGCCGGAAGTGTTATACTGTTTTGGATGGGATTTAACCGCCGGCCCATACCTTTAGGAATTATCACGCGTTGGGCTATATTCTTACAAGGTCCGGCATTGGCGCTATGGATTGTGAATTTGTTCAGTGGAATCCCTCTGTTTGTACTGGCCCTATTTATTTTATTTAATATCTATGTCCAGCAAATTTTCAACATTTTGCCGGATGACTGAGGAAATATGTTGCTAAAAATCATACGCAAATTCAGCTCTGCTCATCATTTACCGCATTATGACGGACCCTGTCATAATTTACACGGACACACGTGGAAAGTGGTCTTTGTGATAGAAGGCCCCGTGCAAGCCAATGGGATGGTATATGATTTTAAGGTGCTCAAAAAATTACTGGACGAACAACTGCCGGATCATCAATACTTAAATGATCTGTTGGAAAATCCGACAGCAGAAAATTTGGCCCCTTATCTGTTTGAAAAGATTTCAGGTGTATTAAAGTCACTGGGGCTTCAGCTTAAAACTTTAGAGCTTTGGGAGAACGAAAGTGCCGCAGCCGTCGTGGAACGTTAACGAAATTTTTTATTCCGTGCAAGGCGAAGGAAAACACACCGGCATGCCGGCGGTGTTTGTGCGTTTAGCCGGTTGTCACATGGGATGCGATTTTTGCGATACAAAATACGCTTTTGCCAAAGGCACGGACATGAACAGTTTGCAAATTTTGGTAGCGGTGACGCAGTTCCCTTGCAAAACAGTGGTCATCACCGGAGGAGAACCGACTGAACAGGATTTACCTGCCCTGATTGCCACGCTTAAATCCGCCGGTTACACCGTGCACATTGAAACAAACGGCGCCCGCGACTGCGACGTAAGCCGGGCAGATTTTGTCTGCGTTTCACCCAAGAAATATGTCGCTCCGCAAATGTTGCAAAAAGCAGATATTATTAAATTAGTCGTCAGCACTCGCACTCCGCTTCAGGAGATTGAAAAATTTTATGCGTATGAAAACGAGAAAACGCAACTTTATTTACAACCCGAAAGTAATAAACAGGAGAACATGGACTTATGCGTAAAACTAATAAAAAATCACCCGTCCGCACGTCTAAGCGTGCAACTGCACAAGCTCATAAAGGTAAGGTAAGCGAAGCTAAAATTTTGGATAATATCCGCGAAATACTGGCCTATATCGGAGATAACCCTTCCCGAGAAGGGCTTTTGGAAACTCCCAAACGTATTGTGCGCAGTTGGGATAAATTGTTCGGCGGATATAAAATGCGTCCGACAGACGTACTGAAAACCTTCAAAGAAGGCTCTTGCGAAGAAATGGTGGTACTAAAAGATATTGAGTTTTATTCTACGTGCGAACACCATTTGCAACCGTTTTTTGGCACCATTAGCATCGGTTATTTGCCCAAAGGCAAAGTGCTGGGAATTTCTAAATTAGCTCGCCTGGTGGAAGTATATGCCCGCCGCCTGCAAATTCAGGAAAAACTCGTAGCTCAAATTGCCGACAGCTTAATGGAAACTTTGCAACCGCACGGAGTAATGGTCGTCTGCAAAGCCAAGCACATGTGCATCAGTTCGCGCGGCATTGAAAAACATAATGCCGTCATGGTCACCAGTGCGATTCGCGGTGCTTTCAAAAAAATGGAAGTACGCAATGAATTTTTGGAAATGATTAAATAATATGTTTCCTCAAGTAATGGGCATTGTTAATGCCACGCCCGATTCTTTTTACGATGGCAACCCGCAAAATAATTTAGACAGTTTGCTGGCTAAATGTGCGGCCCACTTGGAAGACGGCGCTGACATTTTGGATATCGGCGGAGAATCTACCCGGCCGGGGGCCACCCCTGTGTCTGCCGAGGAAGAATTAGCCCGCACATTGGAACTGATTCAACAAGCACATGCCCGTTGGCCAAAAGCAGTTATTTCACAAGACACGTTCAAAATACCGGTGGCCTTAGAAGGACTCAAAAACGGGGTGCAAATCATCAATGATGTCAGCGGCACGCCCGATCCGGAAATGTTCAAGCTGGTGAAGGATTTTCGGGCGCAAATCGTCATCATGCACACGCGCGGTACGCCACAGACCATGCAAACACTTACCCAATATACCGATTTACTGGGCGAAATAAAAGACTTTTTAGCCGGCAAAATCGCCCAAGCCCAACAACATGGTCTTACAAAAGAGCAGATTATTATCGACCCGGGATTTGGCTTTGCCAAAACACGAGAGCAGAATTATCATTTACTGGCGCACGTAGCACAACTTAAAGATCTTGGTGTACGCATGCTAATTGGTTTATCGCATAAAAAATTTCTTAGTCAGCCCGGTGAAAAACCGCCCAAGCGCAAAACCCAAACTATTTGCGCCAATTTGGCCGCATTGCAAGCCGGAGCCGACATCTTACGAGTACACGACGTACGCGAAACTAAAAAAGTAGTCCGTTTTTTCACTGAATGGGAGGCAAACAAATGAGCAAAGTATATTTAACACAAGCCGGTTCTTTCCACGCCATGCACAGCCACGATGGCACTTTGGCAGAACCGTTACATGAGCACGAATTCCGTTATGAAGCTACTTTTTACGGCAATATCAATGAAGAACGCTTCTTGATTGATTTCCGCCAAATCAGCAATTTATTCAAAACAGAACTGGAAAGACAGCTCAACGGATCAGATTTGACGACTTTTTTGCCCTTTCCGACAGCAGAGTCTTTGGCCATTTGGCTCTATGACCGCATTAAGGCCAAAATGCCTCAGCTTTACAGTGTCAAAATTGCCGAAAGTGCAGACCGCTGGGTAGAGTACAGAGGCGAAGAATAATGCCGTTAGCTATCTTGGGCCTGGGTAGCAATCAAGGAAATCCAAAAGAAAATTTAGACCGTGCCATTGCCGCTTTGTCCGACATTGGCACCGTCAAGGAAGTCGCTCCTTATATTTTATCCAAACCGGAAGGATACGATGCACAGCCGGATTTTGTGAACACGGTGGTGTTGTTATCTACTCCTTATCCCCCGGTAGGGTTACTGCGCAAACTAAAAACCTTGGAAACCCGACTGGGCCGCGTACCAACCTTTCGCAACGGGCCCCGCGTAATTGATTTGGATATTTTATTTTATGAGGACCAAGTTATTTTTGATGCCGATGAGATTTTATTTATCCCCCATCCGCGTCTGCAGGAACGGGAATTTGTATTAAAACCGCTGAGTTATTTGCGCCCGGATTTTATACATCCGTCGCTTCAAAAATCCATCATACAGCTTTACCGCGAACTAATGAGAAATAAAGGCGAAGCGACTTGTAAAATTTTGTAGAATGAGTGTATGAGCAAACTACTATTTCTGAGTCTGTGTATGGTATTGTTATCGGGATGCTTTCGGGCACAATCAGACGTAGGCCGTGTGGGGCAAATGTATTTTACCATGATTTACTTTACCACTAGCGGACAGGATATAGATAAGCCCTCATATAAAAGGATCGAACAAACAGCTAAGATTTTTAAAAAAGATCCGAAAGTGAAAGTAGAAGTACGCGGTTATACCGATTCCACCGGTAGCGAACGGGGTAATTTGAATTTATCCCAGCAACGGGCAGAAAAAGTGTCCCAAGCGTTACAAGTGCGCGGAATTCCGGGTAGTCATATTTCGGCCAAAGGTTATGGGCATGCTAAGCCGATTGCCTCTAATCAAACACCGGAAGGTAGACAAAAAAATCGCCGGGTGGAGATAGAATTTCCTTATCCGGAAAACTAATTTGTAATATCTCTGGGCTTGCATAGACAGAGTAAAATTCAAGGAGGCATACGTGAAAAAAGTAGCTTTACTGTGTGTGGCAGCCCTTTGTTTAGCGGCTTGTCACTGTGAAAGAAAGACCACCGGCACCCCGTGCCGCAAAGCTGCCTGCAAATGCAAGCACGCTCAAGTAAAAAAGGAATGCAAGTGCCATCAAGTACATATGGGCCCGCTGCAACAAGCCTGCAATTGCACCACCACTTGTGTAGCTCCCAAACCGAAACCGGCTCCGATGAAAATGGCTCCTGCTCCGAAACCGCAACCGACCGCTACTCAAAGAGCTGCTGAACAATCCGCCGCTTTGAGCACCTTAGGTACGGTTAAAGCAAAAGATAATAAACTTTCTTTAGCTTATAAAGAACCTATCCGCTTTGGCCACAACAGTGCCGTCATTGAAACTCCGTCTTACAGCGAATTAGATGCCACGGCCGCTGTGCTTAAAAAATATCCCAATGCCAAAGTAACGGTCAATGGATATACAGATTCTTTAGGCAATCCGGCGTATAACGTAGACTTATCTCAACGCCGCGCCCAAGCTGTTGCAGATGCGTTAGTACAACGCGGTGTAAAAGCTGAAAACGTCTCCGCCGTCGGACACGGTGCCGCCAACCCGGTAGCTACCAATAGCACCGCAGAAGGCCGCCGCATGAACCGCCGCGTAGAACTGGAAATTGAAAACAAATAAGGTTTTCTGTTTACAAAAAATCCCCCGACACCAGATCGGGGGATATTTTTTTATAAATTGCCATACCAATAACTGCCGGTATAATAACCCTTGTCTTACCCATCACTAGTTATTATTAACGCGGCACCACGTCCAATCACCGTTTCTGTAATAATATCCATTAACTTGGTTACAACTATCTGATACTCTTTGACCATTATGATTTACATTCCCTCTGAGTACTATATTATCGGACCCAGAAACATAAAAAAATATTTGGGCAAAAAACGGTCTAGCTGCATAATCATTAACATACAGGGTTAATTTATCATGAGCTACCTCCCAATAATATTTATTCCCGTCTGCTCCTATAATAGCATTGCTTGCCCCCATCTTATTTAAACATTTTCCATCGCTCGTACACACATGATCCAAAGTATCCTGCAAACAATGAAGATCATTTCCACATGACTGATTCCATTTATCAACTAATTCTTCTGCAATATATCCCACATAATCATCCATAACCCAGTTCTGTAAGTTGGATGTATCATACTTAGAAAAACTCTGCCCTTCTTGTAAATCAAGCAAAGAACAAATATAATGATCTATCGGCCGGCAGAAAATTTCCTTCGTCATATAATCAACAGATAATTCATATTCTCCATTATTGCGCTTAGCAAGTGCGGCTTTTTTATCATTACCATAAATGGTGTAGTCAAAATATTGCCCATTCAATGTATTTCCCGTAGCTTGTGAGCCATCAGAATAATTGTTAAAAGACAAATCTAAAGTTTCAAATTGGTCCGTAAACCCACTATTGGCCATTTGAAAACTTTGCTCTCCGGTAGCGATAGAAGACAGCGTTTGCATGGCTTCCGTAGCACGCGTTTTTTCTACCACCCTATTGTATATAGGAAGAGCTACCGCCGATAATACGCCAATAATTAAAACCACTATTAACAATTCAATCAAGGTAAAACCTTTTTTCATAAAATCCCCTTTCAAAAATAAACTATGCTTTAAGAATTCAAAAATACCACTAAAACACACATAAACCACACCCACATCAAAAAGAGGGCTTACTACTTATAAATATATTACAAAAAAAACAGTTTTCAAGTCTCTTTTATTTCACAATAAGAAAACAGCCAAGGCGAGGTATAACGTTATTGCGAAACAATTATATCCCGCACTGCCACATTGCAAAATGACTCAGAAGAATTTGATTTTGCACTCTCTCTTGTCAGAAATTGATACAATAAGATTAAAAGAGGCTCTGATGAATTCACTACAAGATTTTGACAAGAAAAAAGCCTTGCAATTAGGCACGGCAACTTTGCTGGGCATTGATGAAGCTGGCCGCGGCCCATTGGCAGGCCCGGTGGTGGCTTGTGCGTGTCACATTGCTCCCAATCAATTTGTCTATTTTGAAGACGTAAACGACAGCAAAAAATTAACCGCACACAAACGTGAAGAAATTTTTGAACGTCTACAAACCGCCGGTGTATTGTATGGGGTCGGTTTTGCTTCGGCCCGGGAAATTGACCAACTTAATATCTTACAAGCTACTTTTTTGGCCATGCGCCGAGCCGCTCACAAATTTTACTCCATTCCCAATGCGGTTGCTTTAATTGACGGCCCGCATCCGGTACGCGATCTCCCACTTCGCCAAGAGCCGGTAATCGACGGAGATGCTTTATCTCTCAACATTGCCGCGGCCAGCATTGTTGCCAAAGTGTTGCGCGACCGCTATCTTGATACGCTAGATAAACTCTATCCAAACTACAGTTTTGCCGCCCACAAGGGCTATGGCACGGCCCAACATTTGGCCGCACTGAAAAAATACGGTCCTTGCCCGGAACATCGCCGCACCTTTGCCCCCGTGCGCAATCTATATAAACCCACACTTTTTCCATGAATTCCAGCCAAAGCGGTGCTCAGGGCGAAGAAGCCGCCGCCCACTATTTAACGCAGAAAGGCTACCACTTGCTGGCCCGCAATTACCGCCAGCCGTGCGGGGAAATCGATTTAATTTGTTCCGACGGAAAAACCTTGGTATTTGTAGAAGTCAAAAAGCGCGCCAGCCAAGCCTTTGGCGGGCCTTTAGCGGCGGTCACATTATCCAAACAACGTAAAATTGCATTGACTGCCCAATATTTTATTAAGGAAATTCACCCCAAATTTGATAGTATAAGATTTGATGTAGTATGCCTGCTGGGCGGACAAATCACGCATATTGAAAATGCCTTTTTTCCGCCGCGCGGCACATTTTAATTAAGGAGGCCGTATGACTCAATTGCAGCAAGTGAAAAAAGCCGTCGCATTCATTCAGAAAAAGACAAAAAATTTCAAACCGGAAATTGCGTTAATTACCGGCTCCGGGTTGGCGGGATCTATCCCGGCACTGGAAAAGAAAATAGTGTTAGAATATGCCAAAATTCCGGGTTTCTTACGCAGCACCGTTCCGGGACATAGCGGCAATTTAATTTTTGGTATTTACAAAGGTAAAAAAATTATGGTCATGCAGGGACGCTTTCATTTTTATGAAGGCCATCCGATGAAAAATTTAGCCATTTCCATTCGCACGATGTTCTTATTAGGCGTCAAAAAATTGATTGTTTCCGCGGCAGTTGGCTCTTTAGATTTACAACTCAAGCCAGGCTCTTTGTGTGTACTGAGCGATCATATCAATTTGATGTGCAACAACCCGCTGATCGGCAATCACGATCCGGCTTTCGGCCCGATGTTTTTTGACTTAAGCGAAGCCTATCAAAAAACCATGCGCAAAACGGCTATCAACGCCTGCAAAAAGCTCAAAATCAATGCCAAAGAAGGCACTTATTTAGCGGTCACCGGCCCTAACTTTGAAACACCGGCCGAAATCCACGCGTTCAAAACGTTAGGTGCTACCGTAGTCGGCATGAGCGTGGTGCCCGAAGTATTGGTGGCGCGCCAATGCGGCATTGAGGTATTGGGACTGGCGTGGGTGAGCAATATGGCTTGCGGCATTGCCAAAGAGGCCTTGTCTCACGCACAAACTATTTCGGAAACGAAAAAAATTGAAGGTAAATTCAAAGCCTTATTAGAGGCCGTTTTACCTAAATTATAAGCAAATACGCCCCGCGGTTTGCCGCGGGGCATTTCTCATGGCAAACGATATTTTACGTCTAGGAAAAGAAACATTGATATACGGCACTTCCACGGTGCTGGCTCGTTTGCTGAATTTTTGTTTAGTTCCTTTTTATACCTACTATTTGGCTACTGCCGAGTACGGAGTGGTAGCCACTATATTTGCGCTCATTGCACTGCTAAATGTGATTTTTCTCTTTGGGATGGACCAAAGTTATTTGCGTTTTGCCAGTGAAATGAAAAACAAAAACGAAGTATTCAAACATTGTTTTTACGGTTTAATTATATACGGCACTGTACTGGGTGTTTTACTTTCTACCTGCACCAAACCGCTGGCCGCCGCCGTGGGCATTGGTTCCTCACACGCTTATTTGTTACAGCTTTCCGTCTTTATTCTCTTACTAGACATGCTCAACATGATCCCCTTTACCAAACTGCGCCTGCAACGGCGCGCGTGGTATTTTGCGGGAGTGCGTACGCTCTCGATTATCATCAACGTCTGTTGCAATATCCTGTTTATTGCCGTACTTAAATGGGGTATCGAATCTATTTTTTGGGCGAACATTTTTGCCTCTTTAACTTCGCTGTTATGTTTATCTCCCGTCGTGTGGCAAGAATTAAAAACAGGCCTTCCACGTTTTAATCCGGCCTTAGAAAAGCGGATGATTTTATTTGCTTGGCCGTTTGTACCCTCGGGGTTAGCCAGCCTGCTGGTGAGCGTAATTGATAAGCCGATTTTGGTGCATTTGGTGGGACTTGCTGACGTGGGCGTGTATCAAGCCAATTTCAAAATCGGTGTTTTTATGATGCTGATTGTGTCTATGTTTGACCAAGCATGGCGCCCCTTCTTTTTGGCACATGCAAAACAACCGGATGCCAAAACACTTTACGCCCGCGTGCTGACATTTTTCACCGCATTTGCCTTGTGGGTGCTACTGGGGTTAATCTTCTTAATGCCGGATATTATCCAAAGCCATTTATTCGGCTCTTTTCACTTAATTGCCCCGCAATACTGGGGCGGTTTGTCGGTCATCCCGCCGGTATTAGTAGGCTATTTTTTCTATGGGTTATACATCAATTTTATGGTGGGC
>JAFXOI010000014.1 GCA_017528825.1 Elusimicrobiaceae bacterium
CAATTAAGAACTTTGAAAGAATACGCTGCCGTTTGCGGTTTGCCGGTACGGACGCTCCGGCGGTTCTGCCAGGAGGGAATCCTCCCAGCCTTACGTGTCGGTCGGGCCTACTACGTCGATACCCAGGCTGCCGATCAGGCGCTCCGGGAATCAGTGAACCTGACAACGGCAAAACAAAAGGCCGCTCCGGATATCAAAGTCCGGGCCAGCGGAAAAAAGTTTGATTTTATGAAAGAGATTAACCGGCTGAAACAGGCTACCTAAGGAGGAAATCATGAAAAAAGTTTTGATTATCGTTTTGCTGGCGCTGGCTGCCTGGCAAACCTACGAATGGCTCCGTCCGGTGAAAACCGTTACCGCTGTTTACACGGTGGCCACCGGCGATACGCTGTACGGTATCTGTAACGAGGCCTATATCACAAAAAATAACAGTGAATGTTTTAACCAGTTTTTGGACAGTAATTACCGGCAAAATAAACGGCTGCTGCAGCCCGGGGATACGGTGGTAATTACTAACAGGCTATATCAATGAATGGCCTTATCAATTTCGTAACGCTCTACCGTCACCAAATGACAGCGCTGAATCTGCTCCGGATGAATGACTCGTTTCTCCTGAGCATGGAACAGGGAACCGGAAAAACCTTACCGAGCCTGTACCGGATTTACGAGCTGCTTAAGTATAAGGAGATTAACCGGGCGTTAATTGTCTGTCCTAAGTCGGTAATCGCCAGCTGGCAGCGAGATATGGAAAAGTTTACGCCGGAGGCCCGGGAGCTTTTGAAACAGGCTGACGTGATTAATTATGACGCCGTCTGGAGACACCAGCAGTACAAACGACAGTATGATCTGATTCTGCTGGATGAGGCTCACTCCATTGTCAACCGGACGAGCAAACGGGCCGAGTTTTTGCTGAGACTTTCGGTTACAGCCAAATACCGATACCTGTTAACCGGTACGCCCATAGGAAACGGACGGCTGGAGGATACCTGGAGCCTGTTCTGTTTCATGGATCCGTACCTGGTAGGCAGCCGGATCTATTCCAATATCTGGAAGTCGTTAACCGGAGGCAAAGGCAGTTATTACGACTGGCTGGGACGGTACGCTTACCTGGATCAGTATCATAAGCCCTTTAAGTACAAACACGTCCGGGAAGTACAGGACTTGATAGCCGATTACAGTTACAGCATTAAAAAAGCTGACTGCCTGGATCTGCCGGAAAAACTGCCGGACGAGATCCGGATCCTGCCGCTTTCGGAAATGAAACTGTATAAGGCTATGGCAAAAGACAGCGCTGTTGAGGAAATGGAACTGATCGCCGATAATCCCCTCGTGAAAGAGCTTTATTTACGGGAGATACCCAGCGGCCACTTAAAGGAGACTCCCCTCACCACCAGCAAACGGGGCGCCTTGTCTGACGTCCTGGCAGAGCTGGGAGGCAAAAAGCTGGTTATTTTTGCCGAGTTCACGGCTTCCATTAACATCATTAAGGAAGTGCTCGACAAAGAGGGCGTCACCTATACTACCCAGGACGGAAAGAGCGATAAAGATAACTGGCGGCGGTTCCAGAGCGATAAAACCATTCGCTGCATTATCTGCCAGTACGCCAGTGGTTACCAGGGAATCGATTTATACGCCGCCGATACGATTCTGTACTATGAGCCAACGCTCCGGAGTATCGTTCTGGAGCAGAGCCGGGACAGGATCCACCGGAACGGCCAGAAAAACAAATGCAGCTATATCCATTTCCTGACAGCCGGCACGATAGAGCAGCAGATTTACCGGACGGTATCCAATTACCAGGACTTTACCAAAAAGCTGTTTACGGAGTACATGAGTACCTATCAGAGAACATACAGGAGGTGATTAAAACGGCTATCAGCGATATTAAGGATTTGAAAAATATCTGTATTTACGATATCGAGGTTTTCGTCCATGACTGGCTCGTAGTCGTGTTCGATATTGACCGTGACAAACACAAAATTTTTCATAACGACAGCAACGAAATCCGGGGCTGGCTGGCAGAACGGCAGCCGATACTCTGCGGTTTCAATAACAAGCATTACGACGATTATATCCTTTTGGGAATCCTTAAAGGGAACACGCCGGAACAGGTTAAGGAACATAATGATTTTATTATCGGAGGTGGCCAGAGATTTGATTTTCAGGGTATCTCCGGGATGTTTAAAAAAGACTGGTTCCGTAGTTTCGATTTAAAAGATGATTTACCGCTGGAGCTGTCGCTAAAGGCGATAGAGGGAAACCTGGGCCAGAACATTATCGAGTCCAGCGTGGACTTTACGGTAGATCATAAGCTGGATAACGACGAGCTGGCAGAGACGGTGTTTTACTGTACCAACGACGTTAACGCCACGTTTGAGCTGTTCAAGCTCCGGGCCGGTTACCTGAACGCAAAACTCAAGGTAGCCAAAACCGGTAACATGGATCCGGTAGAGGCGCTTGGCCTGACAAATCCGAAACTTTCAGCCACGTTTTTAAAGGCTGCCAGGTTAGCGAATCCCACGAAAAATGAGCTGATCTATAAGCCGCCGGAGCAGCTGCAGCTTAAAAAATATAAACAGGTGCTGGACTTTTACCGGGTTATCGATTATGAGAAAACCTTAACCGTCCAGGCGAAAGATATCAAACTGGTTTACGGCTGGGGCGGTATACACGGAGCGCTGGAACATTACAGCCGGGAGAGCGACGCCAAATTTAAAATGGTGGATATCGACGTAGGCAGCTATTATCCCTCTATGATTATCCAGCTGGGCTACACGCCCACCAGCATACCCAGCGCCCAGGGTTATAAGGATATTTATGAGCAGCGTATCCACGCCAAACATACCGGAGACAGCGATACCGCCGACGCCCTGAAACTGGTTTTAAACAGTACCTACGGAGCGTTAAAGAACCAGTATAATCCTCTCTACGAGCCACGGGTAGCGAATCATATCTGTATCTCCGGCCAGCTGTTGTTAACAGATCTGATAGAAAAGCTGGAGGATATTCCGACGTTGGTACTGATTCAGGCAAATACCGACGGTCTTATGATCGGTTATGATCCGGCCCGGGAATCGGATGTGAACAAGGTGGTTTCCGAGTGGGAGGCCCGGACACGGCTTAACATGGAATATACGGAAATCAAAAAGATAGTGCAGAAAGACGTTAATAATTATGTACTGGTAGCCGGGGCCACGTACCTTATCGATAAGGACGGGAACCGGAACGTCACCAAACCGGACAAAGACAAAATCGCCACAAAAGGCGCTTACGTTTCTCTGTTCAACGGCGGCGACTTTAAAAATAACAGCCTGGTTATCGTACATAAGGCGCTGGTAGAGTATTTTATCCACGGCGTACCGGTGGAGGACACCATTAACAAAGCCGAGAACGTTTTTGACTTTCAGATGATAGCCAAAACCGGACACACCTATAAAGGTACGGTGTATGAGTACGACGGGGAAAAGCTGCCTATGCAGAGAGTAAACCGGGTGTACGCCAGCGCCGACGAGTTTCGGGGAACCATTTACAAAGTTAAGACTACAGGCCGCCTGGATAAGGTGGCTAATATTCCGGATCACTGTTATATCGACAATATCGGGACGGAAACAAAGCTGAGCGATATTGACAAACAGTATTACATTGATCTGGCGAAAAAACGTATCGCCGATTATATCGGTGAAATTAAAGAGAAAAGGAGTAAAAAGACTATGGCAACAAAAAAAGCTACGGCAGCAGAAACGGAAATCAAAGCAGAGGATTTTACCACGTTAAACATTTTCCAGAAACTGGCAAAGGTTAAGGTTGAGTTTGGCGAGGCCAACATTAAGAAATCCGGAAAAAACACTTACGCCGAATTTATGTATTTCCAGCTGGAGGATATCATTCCCACGGCAAACCGGGTACTGGAAAAATACGGCCTTGTGTTCTTCGTGTCGTTTGATGAGACACAGGCAAAAGGAACCTTAGTGAACGCTGATAATCCGGAACAGTATATCAGCTACACCTCCCCTATGCGTAAATTACAGGTAGAATCGGCTACCGGCAAACGGAAAATGAATGAGCTCCAGGGACTGGG
>JAFXOI010000015.1 GCA_017528825.1 Elusimicrobiaceae bacterium
ACACTCGGCACAAAGCAACCGGGTAATTAGTCCGTTCACTTTGTGCCTGCTATCGGCTGCTTTTGGAGTGTGAAGGTGCCTTGAGTATCCTCAAAGCTCTCCGTATTCTGCATACGGTTCCAAAAACAGATTAAATTGTAAGGTGTGCCCTTGCGGGGCGGTGATATCCTCCTTAAAAAGGATAATTGTATTATACTAATTTGTGAATACCGGTCAAGAATTATAAGTCTTCCTCTAATCTTTTCTAGCAGACATAAACAAGCCCAAAATTGCTACAATAACTAAAAAGGTGCGTGCTGTGTTGCACGCGCCAGGGTTGTCGTCACTTTATTAGAGAATAATTGCAGGAGAGTTGTTATGCCCCAAACCAATTTATTAGAAGAAAGAATTCCGCCCCAAGCCATTGACGCGGAAATGGCCGTGTTGGGTTCTATGCTTTTAGAATCCGATGCAGTGGAACGTGCCTTGGATATTTTGAAACCGGAGCATTTTTATAAGGACATTCACCAAAAGATTTTTTCCGCTATGAAAGCATTGGCCGATAAAGGACGGGCCATTGACTTAATTACGTTGACCGAAGAATTAAAAACGCAAAATTTGTTAGTACAGGTGGGGGGCGAACTGTATTTAACGGATTTGATCAATAAAGTGTCCACCACCGCCCACGTGGAACATTATGCCAATATCGTCTATAAGAAATTTTTGGTGCGGGATTTAATTAAAACAGCCACCAGTTTGGTGCAACAATGCTACAAAGAGGAAGAAGAACCGGAGAAATTGATTGATATTGCTCAGGAACAAATTTTCAAACTGAGTCAAAAGCAGGATTTGAAGGGTTTCGTGTCTTCTAAAGATCTAGCGGTAGAAGTCATGGAGATGATCGAAAAGGCCCATTTGGACAAAAATCCCGTCAAAGGGGTGCCGACCGGTTTTTCTGAGTTTGACTATAAAACAGGCGGTTTCCGCAAATCGGATTTAATTATTTTAGGGGCTCGCCCCAGTCAGGGAAAAACCGCTTTGGCGTTAAACATTGCTCACCATGCGTGCGTCAATGCCGGTTTCCCGACCGCTATTTTTTCCTTAGAAATGGGACGTCACTCTATTTACGAGCGTATGTTATGCTCGGCGGCCATGGCCGAGGTGCATCAGGTACGCAATGGTTATTTTCCGCGTAGCAAATGGAAAGATTTAACGCGTGAGTTGGCTCGTTTGGCCGAGGCGCCCTTGTTTATTGATGATACGCCGGGTATTACGATTACGGAATTACGTATGCGTGCGCGCCGCTTGGCCAATGAACTAGCCAAACAAGGCAAGAATTTGGGGCTTATTATCATTGATTATTTGCAACTTATCCGTTCTTCGGGCCGTATCGAAAGCCGCCAACAGGAAGTGTCTGAAATTTCGCGTATGCTTAAAGAATTAGCCCGTAATTTGAATGTACCGGTGCTGGCTTTGTCCCAATTAAGCCGTAAAAATGAAGACAAAACCCGCGTAGATAATAAACCGCAACTTTCTGACTTGCGCGAATCTGGTTCTATTGAACAAGATGCCGATGTGGTGGCTTTAATTCACCGGGAAGGATATTACAAAAGAGACGATGAATCCCTCAAGCGCAAAGCTACGTTAATTATTGCCAAGCAGCGTAACGGGCCGGTGGGAGATATTGATTTGAATTTTATCAGCGAATATACATTGTTTACCAATCCCGCGCGGGATCCAGAATCCATGGGTCCGATGGAAGAAGGGGTTATGACATTACCGGAGTAATTGTGGAAATTCCTTGCTTGCGCCCGACATGGGTCGATATTAATCTGAGTGCTTACGAGCGTAACTTGCAGAAGATCCGGCAGAAGATTGGACCGGATGTAAAGCTACTGGCTTTGCTCAAGGCCAATGCGTACGGACATGGCGCCTTGGAATTGGGGCGCTTTGCGGAGCGGAAAAATTTGTGCCAGTTTTTTGGAGTGGCCTCCGTAGAAGAAGGCATTGCCTTGCGCCAAGGGGGAATTACACTTCCGATCTTGGTGTTGGGGAGCTTGTATCCATTTGAAGCGTTCGAATATGCCATTGCGTATGATTTATCTGTAGCTATTGCCAGTGTAGAAGCGGCACAAGCTGTTAAAAAAGCGGCGCGTAAACTGGGTAAAAAAGCTCGTTGCCACGTCAAGCAAGATAGCGGTATGGGGCGTATCGGAACGCGTCGTGGCGGTGTAGTCAAAATACTAGAAACTTTGCAAGGCGATGAATGGATTGAGCTGGAAGGTTTATTTACCCATTTGTCCAGTGTGGACAGCGACAAAGCCTATACAGAAGAACAAATCGGTTATTTCCGCGATACTATGACTCATGTGCGGCTCAATCATATTCCGGTCCGGTTGTGCCATATGGCGGCTTCACCGGCCATTGAGTTGCGGCCGGATACTTACTGTGATATGGTGCGTGCCGGGCATGCTTCGTTTGGGCTGGCGGATTCTTTTGAGCCGATTTTATCTTTGAAAAGTCGTATTGTATTTGCGAAAGATGTGCCGGCAGGAGCCAGTATTAGCTACAACCGCAGTTTCCGTGCACCGCAGGCGATGCGGGTGGCTACCATTCCGGTAGGATATGGCGATGGATATTTGCGGGCTTTGTCTAATAAAGCAGAAGTGCTCATTGGGGGGCAACGTTGCCGTGTGCTGGGCAATATCACTATGGATATGTGTATGGTAGATATTTCACATGTGCCACAAGCCCATGTAGGAGAGGAAGTGGTCCTTATCGGCCGGCAAGGAAAAGAGCAAATTTTGGCGCGGGAACTGGCTGAAAAGGCAGGTACGATTGACTATGAAATCACCACCTTACTCATGGCACGCGTGCCGCGTTTTTATCGGGAAGAAATATGATAACAGCCATTGGCAAAACAGTAGATAGTTGGATGACACAAATGGGCCAGGCCACTCAAATGGTACGCTCTGTACTGTTTTGGCTGGCGCATGCACGGTTTGAGTTCAAACAATTCGTGTTGCAGAGTGTGGTCATAGGGGTGGATTCTTTCGGCGTAACGGCATTAACCAGTTTGTTTACCGGTATGGTGTTGGCACTGCAGGGTGGAAATACGATTGGTAATATCTTCGGAGACCCTATCTATGTAGGTACGTTAGTTACCTTCTCACTAATTCGCGAATTAGGGCCGGTATTGACGGCTGTAGTCGTTTCCGGTCGGGCCGGCGCGGCGGTAACGGCACACATCGGCACTATGGCGGTAACGGAACAATTGGATGCGTTGTACACATTAGGAACTAATCCGACGCAATACTTGGTCATTCCCCGAATGGCGGCCTTCTTATTAACGATTCCTATTTTGACCATATTTTCAAACATTTTCGGTGTGTTCGGCGGATATTTGGTGGCGGTGTATGCACTAGGGATACCCGGAGAAGTATACATGACGGATGTCACTTCTTTTATGGGCGTGTCCGACTTTATGCACGGGTTTTTGAAATCTTTTGTTTTTGCCTTTTTGGTGGCTACCGTTTGCTGCTACAAAGGGATTAGTACCCGCGGCGGTGCCGAAGGGGTAGGAAAATCTACCACGGGAGCTGTTGTAACTTGTATTGTAATGATTTTGGTGTTGGATTACTTTTTAACAGCTATTTTGACAGCTTTTAAGATATGATTGAAATTAAACATTTGGAAAAAGCGTACGGCGAGCGCAAAGTATTGCAGGATGTAAACCTGAAAATAGAGGATGGAAAAGTCACTACTATTTTAGGCGGATCCGGCTCGGGTAAAAGTACGTTGATTAAATGTTTAATGCGTTTGCACAACGCCACCAGCGGACAAATTTTAGTCAATGGACGTGACATTACCAAAGTGTCAGATCCCATGCGTTTGGCAGTCATCCGGCGTCATTTTGGATATTTGTTCCAAGAAGGCGCTTTGTTTGACTCTATGACTGTAGGGGAAAATGTAGCTTTTGGCTTGTCTTATTTAACAGATATTCCGAGAGAAAAATATCCGGCTATTGTCAAAGAAAAGCTGGCTATGGTAGGTTTGAAAGAGGATGTTGCTCTGTTAAATCCGTCTGAGTTATCAGGCGGCATGCGCAAACGTGTCAGTTTGGCGCGGGTATTGGCAGTCAGCCCGAAATGTATTTTGTATGACGAACCCACCACCGGATTGGATCCGATTATGTCGGATATTATTAGCGATTTGATTTTAGAGATGAAGCATAAATTAGGCATTACATCCGTAGTGATTACGCATGATATGCATTCTGCTTTTAAGATTTCCGATTATATCGCTTTTTTGTATGAAGGACGCGTGATGTTGTATGGCACGCCGGAAGATTTTAGAAACACCGATAATCCGTATGTGCGGCAGTTTGTGGATGGAAGCAGCCACGGGCCGATTCAAATGAAATTACGGGATTAAGAGTTGAAACGAGAGGAATATATGAAACCAGAAACGAAATTGGGTATTTTTACAGTACTGGGACTAGCAGTCTTGGGGTTCTCTTTGTATATATTGGGCGGATTTTCTATTTCACGCAACTATGAGGTGAATGTAGAATTTGCCGATGTATCAGGCTTGCCGGTAAAAGCCGCTGTTAAATTATCCGGCGTGGAAGTAGGAAAAGTAAAGCATATCAAAATTGAAGGGGATAAAGTTATCGTAGTAGCGGCGATTAATGAAGGGGTGCCGTTATACAAAGGAGCTCAATTTTCTGTAGTCATGACGGGGATTATCGGCACAAAGTATGTAAAAGTGGTACAAGGCAATGCCGCTCTGGGGCGGATAGAGCCCGGTGACTATGTGCGGGGAATGGATGAGAAACCGATGGACGAACAAATTGCCAGCACCATGCAAAGTGTCCGCCAACTGGTAGACAGTATTAATAATCAAGGCCAATTTGGAGCTCAACTCAATGATGCCATGCGCGACATTCGCCAACTCTCTGCTAACGTCAATCAATTGGTAATGACCATGCGCCCTTATATTTCTGCTTCCATGCAAAACTTGGAGCAAATTACCGAAAAATTAAATGCCGTTATGGATAGTATTACCAACGAAGAAGGGGTGCTGGGAGCGGTCATTAAAGATAAAGAAATGAAAGAGCAGGTTAAACAAAGTGTCAGCGAGCTTAAAGAAACCATGACGGAAGTGAAAAGTTTTGTGGGCAAGATGAGCCGTTTCCGCGTGTATTGGGATTTTGATATGTTTTATGCTCCCAATTCTGGAGTAGCCAGCAGTGATTTGGCCTTAGAGATTTTCCCGTCTAGTGGTTACACGTACTACCGGGTGGGTATCGCTAATGCGGGTAATAAAGATGATAAATTAGACGAAAAAGATTATTTGGAGCGCAATAAATTGGACGTTCGTCTTGGCTTATACAACCAATGGGCCAATGTGTCAGCTGGTATTATACGCGGTGCCGGCGGATTGGCATTGGAAGTCAAACCGTTTTATGATCACGAATTTTTACAGCGTTTTACGGCGGGTGTTGAATTTAGTGATTTCGGACGTGACCGCGTGATTAATAACCGCCAATTTAATAAACCCAATTTGTCTTACGGGGTGGATTACCGCGTGAGTAAATACTTCTCCGTGGGCGCTTGGATGCGCGATACGTTGGAAATCAATGAGTTTAATGTGAAGGCCAATATCTCGTTTAATGACCAAGATATATCTTCTTTCTTTGGTTTTGCCACGATGGCTAGGTAACAGATATGAAATTTAAAACGGTGTTTGTTTGTCAAAAGTGTGGGTATGAGTCTGTTAAATGGGCGGGGAAATGTCCGGACTGTGGAGAATGGAACAGTTTGGTGGAAGAAGTAAAGGCCCAAGAAAGCAAGCGAGAAACCCGCACGCGCAGTTTTACGGATTTTTCTTCCGAAATTGTTAAATTGGCAGACAGCCGGTCTGTGCAAGAAGAGCGTATCCCCACCGGAATCGGCGAGTTTGACCGTCTGTTAGGCGGCGGACTGGTAAAAGGTCAGTTGACCTTGCTAGCCGGAGCACCGGGGATTGGCAAAAGCACTTTAATGCTACAAGTAGCAGATGCGTTGGCTAAGCAGCGAAAGGTGTTGTATATCTCCGGTGAAGAGAGCATTAATCAAATCTCCGGCAGGGCTGAGCGTCTAGGTGCGAAGAATGAAAATATCTACCTGCATTGTGAAACCAATATACAAAAGATTATTGAATCGGTAGATAAGGTCAATCCGGATGTGCTGGTGCTGGATTCTATTCAAACGGTGTATCATCCGGAGTTTACTTCTTCGGCCGGTACAATCGGGCAGGTGCGCGAATGTGCCGCAGAATTGGTGCGCTTGTGCAAACCCAAAGGGATTATTACTTTTGTACTCGGACATGTAACTAAAGACGGGGAATTGGCAGGACCGAAGATTTTGGAACACATGGTGGATTGTGTGCTATATTTTGATACGGAAAAAGACAATATATTACGCTTGCTCCGTCCTCATAAAAACCGTTTTGGTTCCACTTCGGAAATTGGTCTTTTTAAAATGACGAGCCATGGCTTGGAAGGCGTAGAGAATGCGGGGGAGTATTTTGCGCAAACCTCTGCCCAGCAAGCTCTGAAAGGACGTGCCTATACCTTAGCCTTAGAAGGCTCGCGCCCCTTGCTTACAGAAGTACAAGCATTGGCCAGCCCTACGCATTATCCTTATCCGCGCCGTGTGGTGACGGGGATGGACTTAAACCGCTGCTTGATGTTATTTGCCGCCCTTGAGAAACATGTGGGACTGAGTTTAGATAATAAAGACATCTATGTCAGCATTGCCGGAGGGGTGAAGTTCAAAGATCCGGCTTTAGATTTGGCAGTTTGTGCCGCGATTATCAGCTCTGTAAAAGAAGTGCCGGTGCCGCACGATTGGCTTTTCTTGGCAGAAGTAGGTATTTTGGGACAAATTGCCAAAGTCCCTCTGATAGACCGCCGCTTGGAAGAGGCCCAACGCTTGGGATTTAAGAAGGTGTTCACGGCCCCCGTTTCTAAGAGCGAAAAACAAAAATTGACTGCGCTTTCCCTGCAAGAAATCCGCGAAATTAATGAGCTGGCTCTTAAGCTACGCTAAGCAATTTCTTACGCCCTTTAATCTTGTGTACGTCGATATAGAAAGATGATAAGTTCCTACAGAACTTATTGTCTTCGTCTGTATAAATAGCAGTTATTTGACAAAATTAATAAAATTTGCTATAATAATAAAATACAAACGGTCCTGTTTGTATTTTTTTTCCTCTATTTTTCCTGTAGTTCTTACTTTCATATCTGTTGGAGTTTCTGTGCCTAAAAAAATAAGTCCTCTGTCCGAGGAAAGTCATACTACGTCTTCTTTATTTCCACTTGAAGAATCTGCCGAGAAGAAACCGCGCAAATCGCGTCGGTCTACCAAGTCTTCTTTAAGCTATCAACCTGCCTTTTGCCAACAATTGCTTTGCTTCTTTGACGTGCCGCCTTTTCGAGTCACTGAGGTGCAAAAAAAGGATGGTTCTATCTCGCTAGTGGAAACCGCCTCCGAACTACCTACTTTTGCCGCATTTGCCCGTCATTTGGGCACCACACAAGCACAACTTATGAAATGGGAAGAAAAATATCCGGATTTTGCAGAAGCGGCCAAAAAAGCACGAGATTTGCAGGGCGATATTTTAATTCAGAACAGTTTGCGTGGAAATTATTCTTCCTCTTTTGCGGTATTTACCGCCAAAAACATCTTGGGTTGGACCGACGGAAAAGATACACCGGTTATTACTCCTAAACACATTGTCGTACATTGGGAGAAAGAATGAAACGTTCGGTCAAAAATACCTGTGAAATTGTAATTCCTTATAAGCCGCGTTATCCGCAAACGCTGATTCATCAGGCTTTAGAAAGTCACCGTTTTTGTGTGTTAGTTACGCATCGTCAAATGGGAAAAACCGTCTGTGCGGTAAATCATTTGCTCAAGAGTGCATTACAAAATCCGCGTCCGGCCGCGCGTTATTTTTATGTAGCTCCTTTTTTGAAACAAGCCAAAATGATTGCTTGGGATTATATGAAGCGTTTTGCGACTCCTTTGCCACAAGTAAAACTTTGCGAAACGGAACTAAGTGTGCAATTACCGACGGGGGCAAAAATTTGGCTGTTGGGAGCGGATAATCCGGATGCCTTGCGCGGTACGTATGCCGATGGCGTTGTGCTGGATGAATATGCCCAAATAAAACCGGATGTATTTTATGAAATTATCCGTCCCATGTTGCTCTCAAGAGAAGGGTGGGCCTTGTTTACGGGCACGCCAAAGGGGCAGAATCAATTTTACGAACTATATAATCACGCCTTGCTATCCGCTCAAACAAATCCGTCATTATGGTGGTGCGGAGTGTTCCGTGCCGATGAGACAGGGGTGATTTCGGCCGCGGAACTGGAAGAAATCCGTCGGCATACGCCGGAACATTTATTTCGGCAGGAGTATTTATGTGATTTTACGGCAGACGCGGAAGATGTATTAATTCCGGTCAGTTTGGTGTCTGAGGCGTGCCAACGTACTTATGGTTCTGCCGATATCGCCCACGCTCCTAAAATTATCGGAGTAGATCCGGCCCGTTTTGGGATGGACCGGAGTGTAATTTTCCGTCGGCAAGGTTTGCAGGCCTTTATGCCGGAGGTATTGCAAAAAGTAGATCAAATGACTTTAGCAGCTCATGTGGCGGCGCATATACAATCCTTTCATCCGGATGCAGTTTTTGTGGACGCCGGTTGCGGCGGTGGGGTCATTGACCGTTTGCGTCAGCTGGGATTTGAAGTGACAGAGGTCGCTTTTGGAGCGGCCGCCTTAAAGAGCGGACAGTATGTCAATAAACGTACAGAGATGTGGAATGATATGCGGCAATGGTTGCTAGAAGGGGGCGCTTTGCCTGCAAGGGGAGATTTGAAGGCGGACTTGTGTTCCTTGCGTTATGATTTTGATGCCGCCGGAAAAATGCGCTTGGAAAGTAAAGAAAACTTAAAAGCGCGTACGGGCCACAGCCCGGATTTAGCAGACGCGCTTGCCTTAACTTTTGCGTTTCCGGTAGGGAGGAAAACAGAGCAACGTGCTTTTGCAAAAACAGAGTATGAAGTGATTTGAAATACTAACAATTTTTTCTATTTTATTAGACGTAAAAAATATAGTTTACTAACAAAAAAACTTGACATTACTAACAAAATATGCTATAATAGCCTTAATAACAGTAGTACGCTTCCGCAGTTCTTAAGCCGTTTCCGGCTCAGATTCACAATAGATGTAAATAATGATACCGTAGGGGTGGGGTTGTCGCGTTATGTCGTGTGCCGAACAATAGAGCCGAGATACAGGCACCCCACACTCAGTACAACGGGTGTTTTATCAAAAAACCCAGTAAGACACCCAGTAGTATCAAAACCAGTAAAAGTGTCAGTCCGCCCGCTATCCAAGCGGCCGTTCGTTTAGCTCCTCGGGGAAATATAGCTCGTGTAATAATATAAAAGCCCGGAAAAGCGATTAAAATTACAAATAGCAAAATCAAAATCATACGCGCGTCCTCTCTTTTCTACATAGTAGTAAATTTCAAGCAATTTCAAAGTACTTTCTTTAATTAGATACATAGTTTCAAAGGTGGTTTATGACTCAAAAACAAATGATGACAGCGGAATATTTCCGCCAGCAGTACGATAGTATGAAAGCCGACGCGGCCACGTGGCAAAAAACATGGAAAGAATTGTCTCGTTATATTGCTCCGACGCGCGGTTTTTTTGAGGGAGATCAAGCTAATGACGGGCGGAAAATTGATCACCGCAGTTTGATTGATTCCGACCCTATGTTGGCGGTAGAAGTGTTAAGCGCCGGCATGGTCTCCGGTTTGACCAGTCCAAGCCGTAGTTGGTTTGAACTGCGCCTAGCCGATGCGGCTAGTGGCACAGAGGCCTCGGCTCGTCATTGGCTGTATGAAGTGCGCCGTCGCATGGAAGAGGTATTTTCGCGTTCTAATTTATATCACGCCTTACATAGTTTTTATCAAGAAATTGCAGTATTTGGTACGGCGGCTTTTCTGCTAGAGGAAGATTTTGAACGAGTGATTTTTTGTCGTACTTTTACGGCAGGAGAATATGTATTGGGTACCGATGAAAAAGGCCGGGTGAATTCTTTTGGAAGAGAATTTTTTATGACGCCTTCTCAGATGGAAAAACAATTCGGCAAAGCCCAGTTGCCTCTTTCTATTCGTCGGGCGGCTGAAGAAAAACAGAACAGCTGGCATAAAGTAATTCATGTTATTGTTCCTAATCCGCAGGCGGATGATCATAAATCAGATTCTTTGCATATGCCCTATGCTTCCGTGTATTTTACTTCGCAAGGGGATTTGCTCAAACGCGGGGGATATTATGAATTCCCGGTGATTGCTGCCCGCTGGGAAGTGCGCAATACATCAGATATTTACGGTCGCGGACCCGGTTGGAAGGCTTTGGGCGATGTTAAAATGTTGCAAAAAATGCAGAAAACAAAACTGATTGCTTTGGATAAAAATACCAATCCGCCCATGATGGTCTCTGCCAATGTACAAGGAGAAGTTAATTTACTGCCCGGCGGCTTGACACGCTATAGCGGTACGACGGATGCGGCGGTAAAACCTGCCTATCAAGTGCCGGTCGATTTACAAGCCTTAGAGCTGAGCATTGAAAAAGTAAAGAAAACGATTAAAGGGCAGTTTTTCGCAGATGTTTTTTTAATGCTGAGTAATCAAAATTTCTCTCATATGACAGCGACGGAAGTGGCAGAGCGGCATCAAGAAAAAATGCTGGTGTTGGGGCCGGTGTTAGAACGCTTGAAAAATGAATTATTAGATCCTTTGATTGAACGTACTTTTGCCATTATGATGCGTCGGGGAGTAATCCCGTTACCGCCGCAACAAATTGAAGGGGAAGAAATGAAAGTGCAATACGTCTCTATGATTGCACAAGCTCAAAAACAAAGCAGCATGAGTGCAATTGAACAAGGTATTGCTTATACGGCTAGTTTGGCACAAGGCAATCCAGAGGTATTAGATAAGGTCAATTTTGATGCCGCGTTAGAAGAAGGATTAGATTTATTGGGAGTGCCTCCGGTGATGTTACGTTCGCAAGAAGAAACCCAACAAATCCGTCGACAACGCCAGCTACAGCAAGCAGCTGTGGCCGCCGCAGAACAGCAATCAACTGTTTCCTGATTTGCAGCCGCACGGGTAGCCACTACAGAATGAGCTACGTCGGCCATATAGAGGGGGATATCCCCTAGATCCTCCTCTATAAAATTTATGAAAAAAAACATTCGAGAAAAGCGAAATGCGGCTGATTTAGCCTGCATTTTAAAAATGCCCCAGGGCCGACGCCTTTTATGGCGTTTGTTGCAAGCCTGTCGTTTAGAAGAACACGGCTTTGTGCCGGGGGACAGTCAAGCTACCGCGTTTCATTGCGGGCAAAAAAGCATTGGCTTATTTTTACAGGCGGAAATTGCGCAAGTATCCCCGTTAGTGTTGGCGCAAATGCGGGCAGAATATTTGTCTGAAATTACGGCTGAACAAAACCAAATTAATAAGAAAGTGAGGTATTACATCATGTCTGAAACTGCCACCACCGCAAGTGATATGGCCCAAACAAACGATTTTTTACAGGCCGACGAAGGATCCGGCCGGTCGAGCCAATCAGCCACAGGGGCTGTGACGGATCGGCCGTCAGAAAAGGAAGAAACGTTTTCTCCGGAGGATGCCTATAAAGACCTCCGCCTGCCGGAAACGTTACAAGGATGCGAAGCGGGGTTCGCATCGTTTAAGAAGCTGGCGGGAGAATTAAAGCTGCCCGCCGAAACGGTACAGAAACTAGTGGAATGGGAAAGCACTGCCACGCAAGAAGGACAACAGAACAGTCAGCGTGAACGGGCGGAAATCCTGCAAAAATGGGCCGAGCAAACTAAGCAGGCCTTGGGAGCCTCCTATCAGCAGGATATTGCACACGCCTTGCAAGCAGCGCAACGTTTCGGCGGGCCGGAGCTGCGCGAACTCTTAGAAGTAACAGGTTTAGGCAGCCATCCGGTTGTGGTAAAAACGTTTCATGCTATTTATCAACAAACCAGCGAAGATGTATCCGTAAGCGGACAAATTCGCCATCATACGGACAAAACTTTTGCTGAGGCGTTGTACGGGAAGGCGTTGTAAAACGCCCTCTCCAGTCTGAATAAGACCAATCTATAAGGAAATATATTTTATGGCAATTATTGCAGATAAATCTTATAACCTGTTGGATTATGCCAAACAATTCGATGAATCCGGCCAAGAGCTGGCTATTGCAGAAGTATTGAGCAAATCCAATCCGATTATCGGCGACGCGCTGGTAATCGAAAGTAATTTAGATAGTGGGCACGAATATGCCGTGCGCACGGGTATCCCGGAAGGGACTTGGCGTCGTGCTTATCAAGGTATTGAACCGGCCAAAGCTACCACCAAAGTGGTAGTAGAAGGGTATGGCACTCTTTCTGCTTATTCAGTAGTAGATAAACTGATTGCGGAAAAAGGCGGTAATTTAGAGGCAGTTCGTACCGGTCAAAGTAAAGCCATTATTGCGGGTATGTCTAATACCATGGCGCACAATATTATCTATGGCAACGCCGGAGATACACCGGAACGTTTTACCGGTTTAGCCGCTCGTTACAGTGCTTTGTCCGGTGCCGAAAGTGCTCATAATGTCATCAATGCAGGCGGAAGCACCAACGGACAAAACTCCTCCATTTACTTGGTGGTGTGGGATACAGATAAGGTCTTTACCTTCTTCCCCAAAGGTTCCAAAGCCGGTATTCAACGGGTGGATCATGGCTTAGTCAACCACGTCGATGGTAGCGGAAATGAATATCCTGCTTATAAGGAATATTTTGAATGGAAGCTGGGGCTAGCGGTACAGGATTGGCGCTATGCCGGCCGTATTTGCAATATCGATGTAACCAGTGTACCGTCTACCTTGATTGACAATATGTGTGAGTTGGAAGAACGCATCCAGAGCCTGAACTTAGGCAAACCGGTTTGGTATATGAACCGCACCGTCAAAGCGGCTTTGCGTAAATTAACCAGCAATAAACAAAATGTTCAATATACGCCGGATCAAGTGACCAGCCGTCCGATGATGACCTTCAATGAAATCCCGGTGCATGTATGCGATGCTATCGCCGATACGGAAAACGTGGTAGCCTAAGGAGGATATATGTTAATTGATAATACCTTAGTACTTTCTGAAGAACAAGCCGTTACGGCCACCGCTGCCTCTACCAATGTAGTGGATCAAAAGGCAGCCGGTAATGCCCACACGCATGCAGCCCTAGTAGTGCGGGTAGATGAAACCTTTGCAGGGGCAACGGGTGTGAAAATTGCCTTGGAAACCTCTGCCGCTTCTGGCTTCGGTACAAAAAAAGAAGTGTTTGCAGTTTCACCGGCAGTCTCTGCTCTTACCAAAGGAGCTACGATTGTGAAAACAGTGTTGCCTGCAGGATTGTTGCGTTATATCCGCGGTTACTATACCATAACCGGTACGGGTACGGCAGGTAAGTTGTCTATGTTTATCACAGAAGCAGTGGATATGTAGCCAAAACCGGGGGCGCCTTTTTCTGCCGCGCCCCCAAATCTAATTTTGTGGTAAATTTTTGATGTTTTCTGTATATTCGGATATTCCTCGTATTGCGAAAACCCGTATATGCGGTAAAAATGTGCAAAAAAGCATATTTTGTGATAGAAAACGGACTATATTTTTGTTGGAGAAGGATAAAGAGATGCGGAATATGGTGCAAAACAGGTAAGAATAAAATGGCTGGAAAAAATAATAAAAAAGACCTGTTTTAAGCAATTTTTCATCTTTTACAAAAAATATAGTAAATTTGAAAACATTTAAATTTTAAGTATTTTTATAAAATACATTTAATTTTGTTTTTATATAAAAATACAAATTCATAAGTTATAAAATAATATATATTATTATGAAAATTATTAAATAATAATGATTTCTAAAATTCATATTAAAAATCTATTTTATAAAAATACTTAAATTTTAATATAAATTAAAATTGGAGATTAAAATGATATCTAAAATTGACATATGTAATATGGCTTTAGCGCAACTGGGACAAGAACCAATTGCTTCTTTAGATCAAGATGATGAACGGGCCAGAAGATGCCGCTTATTTTATGAACCGGTTAAGCAAGAAGTGCTCCGAACACATCATTGGGCCTTTGCCCGCGGGGTGGCAGATTTGGCCCTGTTGGACACCGATTTTGACGCCCGCTGGCCTTATGTATATGCTTATCCGGCCGATTGTTTGTTCTTGCGTAAGGTGTTTGGGAGCGGACAGCATAAAGAAGCGCAAGGGTTTGAGGAGTTTTATCGCCAGGATATACAAGCTCGCGTGATTGGTTGTGCGCTTTCTCAAGCTAAAGCAGAATATACACGTAATGTGCAAGATGCCTCTTTATTTGACCCTGCCTTTGTGAAGGCCTTTTCCTTAGCCCTGGCGGCTGATTTGGCGATGGCCCTTAGTGCAGATGCGGCGTTAGCGCAGCGCATTTTGCAAAAATACACCCTGGCTTTAGACGAGGCCCGTCGTAGTAATATGACTGAAAATTGGGATATTCATAACCCTAGCAGTGTTTTTGTGGAGCATCGTTAATATGGCTATACACAGCATACAGTCTAATTTCCTGGGCGGAGAGGTAAGTCCGCATTTATATACACGGGTAGATTCGCCCTTGTATCCCAGTTGGTTAAAGAAGGCTTGTAATTTTTTAATCCATCCGCAGGGCGGAGCCTCTAACCGACCCGGTACCGCGTACGTGCAAAATACGAAGTATGATAACCACAAGTGTCGTCTGATTCCGTTTGTGCTTAGTGAAGACGAGGCCTATGTATTAGAAGTGGGGCACCAATATATTCGCATTCATACCCAAGCGGGCACCTTACTACAGGACGGAAATATATTTGAAGTAAGTACTCCGTATCGGGAATCGGAGCTGTCTCACATTCACTATGTCCAATATGGACAGGAGTTATATATAACACATTCGTCGTATGCTCCGCGCAAATTGATTAAGTTAAATACGGGTTATTTTGCGTTACAGGAAGTGGCTATAGTAGACGGTCCGTTTATGTTAGCCAATACGGACACAAGTAAAAAAATGCGTGTTGTAAGTGTGAGTGATACGGTGGTGTCGTCTGGGGTGAAGGCATCGCTGTCTTTTCTGCCAGTCAGTTATCCTAACTACTTTATTCAGGCTTACTGGAGGGGAGACCATTTTTATGATCCCAGCGGATATGGGTTTAATGTGGCGGAAGTGGTGCAATATTTTAATGCACGCTATAGTTCCACCGGTTGTGTGGCCTACAATCAGGGGGGTGTATTACGCATTGAATCTCCTCAAGCTACCGGCGGAAATTATAACGATTCGGAATTGACCATTTATTATTATTCCAGTTTGCTTTCGGAACCTAAATTGATTGTGACGCAACGTATGAGCGGTGGGCAAAATGCCGGGGAAGTCATTAGTTCCGGAGAAGCGAAGTTGTATTTGGATGCTGATTTTGATGCCTTTCGGCCGGGGCACGAAGGGGCGCTGTGGGCCTTGCACCACCGAGTGGAGAGCTCTTATCAAACAGGTACCTTGGGATATTCGGGTATTTCTAATACCATCCAAACAGGGGGCGATTGGAGCTTGCGCACAACGGGTACTTGGTACGGAGAAATTGTGCTGGAATCTTCGGAAGATCAAGTAACGTGGGAGAAAGTTAAACATTTTACGAAAGCAGAGAACGAAGGTAATATCAGCATGGTGGGGAACTTAGCTCCGTCGGCTAAAATGCATTATTTGCGGGTACGTTGTTTAGGGATTGCCGGCGAAATGGGTTATGTGTTGCAGGCGGAGGCGTTTGATCAGGAAGGGATTGTAAAACTGCTTCATTACGTCGATGCTCGCAGAATGCAGGTAAGTATACAACGTCATTTAGGAGATAGTGGCTGGACCTATGATTGGGCAGAAGGGGCGTTTAGCCAAGATGCCGGATTCCCCGGGTGCGTATTTTTTTATCAAGATCGTTTGGGGCTGGCCGGCACGAAGCGCGAACCTCAAAGTATTTGGTTTTCTAAGACGGGAGAATATAATGATTTTGGGTATAATCGTACGTTGATAGATTCCGATGCAATCAGTATCACTTTGTCCAGTAATAAACTCAATGCAATTAATTCCGTGGTCGTAGGGGGAAAATTGCTCGTATTTACTGCCGGTAGTGAGTGGAGCGTGGGCAGTAATAGTGCGTTGACTCCTTACAACATAGAAGTGGCACAGGAAGGAGAACGTGGAGCCAGCTCGGTGGCACCGGTAGTGGTGGGCAATCGGGCCTTATATGTACAAGCTCGCGGTGGTATTTTGCGTGACTTTTACTACGAATATAGCAGCGATTCTTACACGGGACGGGATTTGACCTTGCGGGCGAAACATTTATTCTTCAATCGAGAGATTACCCAGATGAGTTACCAGCAGGAACCGGATAATTTAGTTTGGTGTATATTAGACGATGGTGCCTTATTATCGCTAACTTATTTGGCGGAAGAAAATGTGTTTGCGTGGACGCAACACCAAACGCAGGGCTCCTTTGTCAGCGTCTGTACGATTCCTGCTAAAGGGTATGATGCCACGTGGTTTGTGGTGCAGCGTAACGGTAAATACTATGTGGAGCGTTTATTGCCGCGCCTGACGAGTAAAAAACCGGAAGAACAGATATTTTTGGATTGCAGTTTGTCTAAGAAAAATTTGCAGCCGTTTTCAACAATGTCCGGTTTAAGTCACTTAGAGGGAATGACGATATCTGCCTTAGCGGATGGCAGTCCGTTGACGGGATTAACCGTACAAAACGGCGTGCTTACTTTACCTAAAGCGGTATACACGCTACATGTAGGCCTTCCTTATCAAGCTCAGTTGCAGACATTACCGGTTGCCATGGAATGGACGGACGGCACTTCCCAAGACCGTAAACGCCGTATGGTGCAAGTGATGTTAAAAGTGCTAGACAGCCGAGGGGGAGAAATGGGAATAACAGACGGAAAATTAGATGAGTTAGTTTACACAGCATCTTCTCATTATAACGAGCCCGCTTCCCTTGAAAGTAAAGAAATACGGCAGATGCTCTGTTCATCACATAGTTATTTCCCGTCTATTACCGTGCAACAATCTGCGCCTTTACCGTTAAGTATTGTGGCGGTTTTATCCCAAGTGGTATAAAAAATAGCCCGCGCTTTTTCACCGCGCGGGCTGGATAAAACATTTATTTTTAGAATTCAAAACGCAGACTTTGCAACGAGTTCCATAACATATTATCTGTTTGAGTGCTGATCCCTATCAAGTAATAAGCAACATCTTGCTGTACGGTAATGAGCAAAGCGGTCTGCATGCTATTATTCTGCAATTCGGGAGTATATATTACTCCGGTTAGGAACGAAGCGATATGATCTTCTCCAAGCGGAATTAATGTCGGTTCTCCCGAGGGTTGAAATTGGGCGTTTGAAGAAGAAGCATTCACTACTTGCGGCAGTATTTGCGCCATTAGTTGATCGGGTTGTGTCCCGGCGGGAACTGCTTTGCGGAGCAGAAAAATACTGGTAAGGGTTTTTTCTTTTGCAGGCATTTGTTTAAGAAAAATGTTGGTATCAATACCGGCTAATGCCTCTATATCTCCCAGCTTAATCCACTGGCTAAACACCATACCGTTATACGTAGTAATACTAAATCCATATTGTGGATCTATGTATAAACGTTGCCCATAGATTGGGTGTTGTTGGGAACGTACGGTTTGTATGATTGGTTGAAACGGTTTGGTAACACGTTGATATACACGATACAGTGCCACTGCGGACAAGACAACTATTATCGCCGTAGCTACCCCGGCCCAAATGAGCGGTCCTTTGTTACTTTTGTTTTTACGCAACAAAGCAATCAACTTAAAGATGATAAAAAACAGTCCATATACAGCAGCAATCGCCAATAATCCTAATACAATCAGTTCAGCCATCGGTCCCTCCGGAAAGATAAAATCTACTCTCTATGATATTAGTTTGCAACCTGTTTGTAAAGCACATTTACAAGAGTTATCTTACCAATTAAGAGAAGAGGACCGGCGAGAATTGGAGGCCTGTTATCAACGGCCGGTATTAGAAGGATTGGAATACTGTTGGCGGCGTAGTAGTTTGGCTTTGGCTTTTTGTTACCAAGGGCAAGTAGGAGCAATAGCCGGTATAGAACCGATTAGTTTGTTGGGCCAACAGGCTTGTGTGTGGTCTTGGACAGGAAAAGTAATAGAAAAATGCCCGGTCCGATTTTGGAAAATCTCTCAAAAAGTATTAGCTCATTTTTTAATGCAATATCCGTATTTGTACGCCGCTTGCGACGAGAGGTATAAAAAAGCGCAGCGGTATTTGCAGAAACTAGGCGCCACGCCGCATGGCAAGCCTTTTTATTTAGCAGATAAAACAGTTCGTTTTTATTTGTATCAGTTTGCACCGCAGGTGCTAAATCAGATCAAGGAGGATTCTCTATGGGAGGAGCCATAGGAAACGTGTTAACAATGGGAGGTAGCGTAGTTTCTACGGCTGCTTCTTTATTAGGAAACGATACGAAGGAAAAAAAATATTATCGTTCTTTGGCTAAAACAGCGGAAGAACAAGCACGCCAAGTGGAAGAAAATGCGCGCCGTAATGCGCTTTATATGATGCAAGAGGCGGGCTATGAAAGCAAACAGCTATCAGATAGCTATCGTGATTTGGTAGGTACGCAAAAAACTTCTTTGGCGGCCAGCGGGCTTACCGGCCAATCCGCCACAGCGCAATTAATTTTGAAAAATAGCCGGCTCAATGCAGCATTAGATCAAGAACGATTAGCCGCTAATCTAAATCGTTCCATATATGAAAATGACACCTATGCCGGATTAGAGGCACAGCAATACCGTGCTCAGGCCAAACAGTACCGTCAAGCTACGAAAAATAAATGGAGTTGGTGGAGTAAAGTGGGGACGGCGGTAAGTGGATTTTTTAGCAGAAATAAGGAGTAAAGCATGAAAATTCCGAGTTATCAAACACAAGTTGCGTATAAGGCGGCACCGGTTCGTTCGGTACGCTTAGTGCCCACTGTATCGGGCAAGCCAAATAAATGGGAAAAAATAGGTATTGTGAATCAGCTTATACAAAATGGGCGAGAAATTTACGACGGAGTAAGAAATATAATCCAAGCGCGCAATAAGCAGTCAGCCGCAGGGCGCTCCTCTAATTCCGAAGCGGAATTATTGTCTCCCACTTTGCCAAAGAAGGCAGAAACAGCTCCTGCCACTGCCAGTCCATTTTCCGATCCGGCCCGTCGAGCTTTATTCGAGGAAGGCGTACAATACCGGGCTGGGGGGAATTTGCCTGTCCACAATTTATCAACAGCCGTGGAAACGTTGGATAATTATGTAAATACACAAGCGCAAGGCAAGGGAGTGTTGCCGGGAGAAAAAGAGCCGCTGTGGATACAAGATTATGTAATCATTCGTCGAGAACTACAACATCTGCAACAGCAAGAACAGCAACAAACCGATTTATCCACATTTGAGCAAGCGGCTCAACATTTTGTGCAAACGGCAGGTCTTGTGCGTTCAACGAAAGCGTTAGAAGAATATGTGCAGGATAATTTGGCGGCCGCCGAACAAGAAGCTGTGCAACAAGGAGTGCCAAGTGAGGTGTGGCAACGTCAGAAGACCCAACTGTATGCGCAAGCAGTCAATCACAACGTGCGAGCTGCTTTGCAAGCCGGGGAAATAGCACAAGCGCAAGCGGTAGCAGAACATTTTTCTGCTCAAGTGCCGTCTTGGCAGCAGCAAGATTGGCAAGCCCAAATAAAAGCGGCCCGTGCCGAGCAGATTCTTACGGCTAATTGGCCTGATTGGCAAGTAAGTTGCCGCGATGAGCAAGGGAAATTAAATAAAGAGCAGATTCAGCATCTTTTGCAGGAAAAGTACGGCGGGACCCAATTGGAAGAGCCTTTGCAACGCTCTTTTGAACAGCGGTGGCAACAGTATCAACAACAATGTTGGCAAAAACAAGCACAATACTATGCTCAGTGTTTACAAGGGGAAAAATGGCCACTCTCCGATGAGTTGGAAGGACAAATTCCCGAGCAAAAAGAACTGAGCCGCCAGTTGTTAACTCAATACCGCGGCGGTGACAATACTGTCACAAATGTTGAAGTATTTAACAGTTTGTATGAACAAATTTTGGCGGGCAACGCACAAGAATCCGAGTTGGATCAGGCATTTCAAACAAAACAGCTATCGGCGCAGGATACGTTGCGGTTGAAAAAGTATTTTTGTGAAGGGCAGGCCGGTTCAGCAGATACACGTCAGAAGATATTGAGTAGTAGCTTGGCTCATTTTTGTCATCAGTATGACTTAACGGAGCAACAAATGCAGTTAGCCAAATACTGGGTATATGCCGCCGGTACCACAGTCAAAGATCAGTTACATGCGGCGCATGAATTAAAACAGATGTTCGCCTTACAGGAGAAAAATAAATGACCTTATCTACAACCATAAGCAAAATTACATACACGGGAAACGGGTCTACGACACAATGGGATATTCCCTTTCCTTTTTTGAACAAAGACGATTTGCGGGTATATCGTATTGATAGTAACGGTGTCATAACGCTGTTGACCAGTGACTATCAGATCAATGAGAGCACTAAAGTATTAACGTATCCATTGCAGGGCAATGGGGTAGAACCGCTTCCGGCAGGAGCCAAATTGCTTGTTTCACGCAATACGCCGCGTACGCAAGGCATGCAACTCAATGCGCAGGACACGTTGGATGCTTCTCTGCTAGAAGATGGATATGATAAGACGATGATGGTATGCCAAGAGTTGGACGAAAAAATTAGCCGTTGCATTCAAATCCCTGTGGGTACGCAGCAGCAAGTTACCGATACACAAAGTTATTTGGGCCGTATGGAGGAATTATTTTCGCAGGCCACGGAGACTTTGGAACAGGCAGAGGCATTGGCGCAAGATTTGGAGGACGCGCAGGAATCTGCTGAGTTGGCACAAGCCTGGGCTACTAAAACAGATGGCCCTGTGTCCGGTACAGAATATTCAGCCAAACAATATGCCCAACAGGTAGCGGACAGTTTGTCATTGACGGCTAATACTTTTTTGTCTAATTTAACATCGGCGGGAGAAGCTAAATTTACTGAAAAAGCCAATACATCTCTGTCTAATCTGACCGACAGCGGCCAAATTATCGCAGCACACGCTTCTATGCCAAGTAGCACATCGGATACGCTTACTTTAGGAGCTAGTGGTGCTTCTTATACGGCTCCAGCAGACGGATATTTTTCTTTTGAAACATGGTCTACTGCCACGCCAATTTCTTATTTTTATTTACTCAATTATACGAGTGATATTGGGGTCGTATTCTGCCCCCCACAAGGAGCAGAGTATCAGCAAAAAGGTTTTGTACCTGCAAAGAAAGGGGATTCTATTACACTGTCGTATGGCAACATTGATTCTAGCCGAACCGTATTGAGATTTATTTATGCGGTGGGAGCTACCTCGGAGGCAAACTAATGACATATTATATTGAACATGAAAATAAAATTGTCTTATTTGATACAGACAAGTCAAAATTACAACAAACCTTGCTGTTTATGCCGCAGTACCAAGGCAAAGAAATAAAAGAAACAGAACGGCCGATCGCAGATTTTGAATTTGCGGACTCGTCGGAATATATCGTCCAACAAGCGGCGAGTGAGAAGGCGGCCCGCGTGCAGGAGTTACAGGCACAGTTAGAGGAGTTGGATCTGAAATCTTTACGTGCCTTGCGTGCCGTGGGGACAGGGCAAGATACGCCAGAAGACCATGAGCGACTGGCTCAGTTAGAGGCACAAGCTGTAGCCTTGCGTGCGCAATTAATGGAGTTATCCAAATGAACCTAGAGATAGAAACCGTGTGGAAAATTCTGGCGGTGGTGTTTGGAGCCGGGGTTTTTTGGGCGGAATTGCAAGCAATTCGCAAAGATATTTCCCGCTTGGAAGAAAAGCAGGATAAATACAATCATTTGCAAGAGCGGGTGGCCAAATTGGAAGCCAAACTGGAGGATGAATAATGCATAGTCAGCCGGTAACGGATTTAATTAAGAAACACGAGGGATTTCGAGCAAAACCCTATCGGGACAGCGTGGGCAAATGGACCATTGGGTATGGCCGTAATTTAGAAGAGAACGGCATCAGCCAATACGAAGCCGAAATGTTGCTGGCCTCAGACATACAAAATTGTTATGCAGACTGTAGCCGCCTGCCGGGCTGGAACACCTTAAACGAAGCGCGGCAAGCGGTGCTACTGGATATGTGTTACAACTTAGGGGTGGCGCGTCTAAAGAATTTCAAAAAAATGTTAGCGGCATTGACGTTGGCAGACTATGCAGCTGTTGCCCGCGAAATGTTAGACAGCAGGTGGGCCCGGCAGGTAAAAACACGGGCAGTAGAATTAGCTGAAATTATGAAAACAGGAGAAATAAAATGAAATTTTTAACGCAACATGCAGAAGAAGTATTGCAAATTCTGGGAGCGGTGGTAACTTTGGCTACGCTGATTGTGAAGCTGACCCCCACTTCTAAAGACGATGGCATTTTGGCTAAGATTATTAAAGTGTTAAGTGCCTTGTCTTTGTGTAATGCCGATGGCAGTTTTATCGGGCAAAAGGAAAAATAATGACAGCGGTAGTGGCAGGGTTTTTGCTGGCATGTGTATGGGGGATCTGTTGCTACCATGCCGGCAAGAAGGCGGCCGAATATAAACACCTAAAAAAACAAGAGGGGGAAAGTGTATATGTGGACGAAGTGGTGTCTGCTCATAGCGGGCTTGGGCGCGATGAGCTGCTTGAGCGCTTGCAGAACAATACCCACAAATAAAAATGTTATGTGTCGAATTTCGTTTGATTATTCTGATGAGGGACTAGCACAACTCAACACGCAGAATTTACGTGCCCTATTAACTTTCAAACAGGTGTGTTCGACCCGGTAAAGTACGTGCGTGGAGTGATAAGTCATGCGCAACCCAGACAACACAAGCAGCATAAAAAAACCGCCCCGGTAAGGGGCGGTTTTCAAAACCTATCAGTGATTAGAAACCACTGTTTTTGCCGCTAGAGATAGCGTTGCAGGTCTTGGTGGCATCATCAGTGCCTTTGTCATTCTTGGCGCAAGAGCGGGTATAGGTGCCGTCAGCTCCAGTAGTACCCGTGATTGTGTAACCTAAATTACCGGTAGCTGCTGTACCAGCACTCGTATAGCGTTGAGCAGTAATAACGTAATCAGTACCAGAGGCAGCTCCACTAATTAAAAAGTTCTTAGTTTTGAAGGATTTTTTGTCAGATTCCAAGGCGGCAGGAGCTTGGATATCCAATTCTTCAAAAGTAGTCGGCCAAGAACCAGTTTGCAAACGAGCACGTTCGGCAGACAAGCGCAAGGTGCCAATCAACGTTAACGCTTCAGTAGCGCGGGCCTTTTCCACTGCCGTAGTGTATTGCGGCAATGCAATGGCGGACAGAATGCCGATAATGAGTACCACTACCAGCAATTCGATCAAGGTGAAACCTTTCTTCATGATATTCTCCTTTTACTAATTAAAGTAGTACATCTAGTACTCCTTACATTATAACAAAGAAAAAGGAAAATGCAATGGCTTTTTTTAGAGTTCAAGAGCAAAGCAGAGTAAATGTTAAGTCGCGGCTATTGAGCGGATGAGACATATTATTTTCTCTTTATCGTAAAATTGCTACTATATAATTATGGTGACATCTTCTCGCAAAAATCGTAAACGAGTCCCAGCAGAAACACCGGACACTACTTCGTCGCGGGTTTCGCTCTTGCCCTTTTTGAATAAAGCTATCTCGTGGGGGTTGGGGCTGCTGTGTGTTTTAATTTCCATCAGTTTCTATACAGGCACGTACGATACTGCGTTTGTCAAACTGACTTTATTTCAAATGGGTGGTATTACACTGGCGGCCCTCTGGCTTTGTTCGCTGGCGGTGCAAAAACGCTTTCCGTTAAATCGCCAAAATATCTTGTGGTGTTTACCGTTTGTACTCTATTTCGGGTGGAATTTTATCGGTTATTTATGTGCGCCTTATCCGGCGGAAGCCTTTGATGAATTTTTTCGCTATGTATTGTATTTCCTATTAACCCTGATGATTGTGGATTGTTTTACGCAAGATCAACCCCGTGTACTGACCAAATGTATGTTAATGGCGGCATGGATTTCCTGCGTGTACGGATTTATGCAGGTGCTGGATCATTGGGTGGCGGGGGTGGATATTTTCCCGTGGAGAGGATTTTTCGGTGCGCGTATTTTTTCCACGCATGCCAATCCCAATTTCTTTGCTGATTTCCTGGTGTTTTGCGCATGGATTGTCGGAGCGGAGTATTTACGTAGCCGGCGGAAAAGTTTGCTTGTACTGGCGGCGCTACTGGTAACGGATTTATTTTTTACGGAAAGTAAAGGCGCGTGGTTAGGATTTGCCGCCTCGGCGGGATTTTTTACTTTCTTATATGCACAATCGGCCGCCTGGACACAAAAATATATTCGTTATTGTACGATTTTTGCCGGGGTGGTCATATTAGCAATAGGCCTGTTGGCAGGTGTATATGCCATGAAACGTTTTCAGTCGGTCAGCTTCCGCGCCTATACCTGGACTTCTACTTTTGAAATGGTGCAGGACAGCCCTGTAATGGGGACGGGAGTGGGCAGTTTCAAAACGATTTATCCTGCCTATCGTAAACCGCAAATTTTCTATTTGGAAAAAATACATAACAATGAAACGCAACACGCCGAAAATGAGTATTTAGAACAATGGGCCACCGCCGGAACGGTAGGGTTAATTTTCTTTTTGTATATGATTTGGTTTGTGTTATACGGTGCGTGGCGTGCGCTGAAAGCCAAAGAGGGGAAATTAGACGAGCAAGCCTATTGGTTGCTGGGATATACAGCGGCATTTTTCGGCATTTGTGTGCATAATGCTTTTGATGTGAGCATGCGCTTTGTATCTACCGGGCTCTTTTTTGCCGTGTTTGCGGCCTTGGTCGTACGGTTGAGTATGCCGGCGCAACCTGTGTCTGATTCCCAGGTGCCTACGGACGGGCCCAAGTGGCTCTTGTGGACAGGGCGGCTATTATTGGTAGCAGGACTAGGTTGGCTGTTATGGAAAGGGTTTAGCGCATTTGCACAAATTTCGGGTAATGTAGGCGCGCAAGGTGCAGGCGGGTGGTTAGTGAAAACGGTGGGTTGGATGATATTTGGCGGCGTACTGTTGGGCGGTACATGGGTATATTTGCGGGCGGCCTGGCTAAGCAGGTGGGCGCGTGTGCCGTTTATTTTGTTACTCAGTGTGTGGCCGTTACAATTTGTGTATGGGTTTTTCTTAGCGGACCATTATTATGGTTTAGCGGCGGCTTTTTCGGCGCGAAGCAATTGGGAAGGCGCTTTGGATTTTTATCAGAAAGCTATCGAGCATAATCCGTTTAATGTGTCTTATTATCAATATCGTGCCTATGTGTTACGCTCCATGATGGATTTACAGCGCGGATATATGCCGCTTAAAGGAGATAAAAAACCGGCCATCGCGGAAAAACCCCTCAATGATTATGAAAGGGTTTTACGGGATTTGTCTATGGTACGTCGTCGCGCGCCCAACAATGCGTTGTTATACCAGGCGTATGGGGAATTTTACTACAGTTATGCGGTGTACTATACCAATCTGTCTCAGACGGCTGAGCTGGATTATCAACGCAAAGAATATGAAGCAAAAGCGATCGAAAATATGGAGCTGGCCAAGAAAAGTTTTCAACGTTCTCTCTTAACAGATCCGGTCAACGAAGCGACCTATGTTTACTTAACCAGTATCGCGATGATGGAGCGCAATCCGGCCGCCGCTCAGGCGTGGATTGACGCCTATCGCCGGGGGCCTAAGGGCGTAACGGAAGAAGAATTTCTGAAAACGCATCAACAGTCATTTCGTTTAGCGCAAATGGAACAACAGTTGCGTCTGCCGCCTTTTTCAGGCTGGTGGAAATAAAAAACCCCGCCTAAGCGGGGTTTTAAATTTCTAGCCAAGACGGGGGATCGAACCCCGGACCTGCCGCTTACGAAGCGGCTGCTCTACCAGCTGAGCTATCTTGGCGTACAAAAATCGTCTATATTCATATTTTAGCAAAAATACAATTATTTGTGCATTTTTATTTCTCGGTATAAAAAAACCCCACTCTTGCGAGTGGGGTTTCTGCGAAGTGAAAACTTATTTCACGCGGCCGGCAGAACCAAATACTTTTTCGTTCTTTTCGGCATACATTTTGATCAAGGCTTCGCGGGCCGGACCTAAGTATTTGCGCGGGTCAAATTCGGCCGGTTTTTCTGCAAAGATTTTGCGGATGGTGGCGGTCATGACTAAACGACCGTCGGAGTCCACGTTAATTTTGCATACGGCAGATTTAGCAGCTTTGCGCAATTGTTCTTCCGGAATACCGGCGGTATTATCCAATTTACCACCGTATTTGTTAATTTCTTCCACGGCCCATTGCGGTACGGAAGAAGAACCGTGCAAGACAATGGGGAAACCGGGCAAGCGTTTGGAAACTTCTTCCAAAATATCAAAGCGCAGTTCAGGCAATTTCTCGCCGGGTTTTACTTTGAATTTGTAAGCGCCGTGAGAAGTACCGATAGAAATAGCTAAAGAATCTACACCGGTGCGTTTTACGAAATCTTCTACTTGAGCCGGATCGGTATAGGTGTGGTGTTCGGCGGAAACTTCATCTTCAATACCGGCCAGTATGCCCAATTCACCTTCTACGGTTACATCGTGTTGATGAGCATATTCCACTACTTTTTTGGTCAAAGCGACGTTTTCTTCGTACGGTAAGTGAGAGCCGTCAATCATCACGGAAGAGAAACCGTTGTCGATACAATCTTTGCACAATTCAAAAGAATCGCCGTGGTCTAAGTGTAAGGTTAAAGGAACCGGTTTGCCGATTTCTTTCATCATTTCTACAGCACCGCGGGCCATCCAGCGTAATAACGTGGCATTGGCATATTGGCGGGCGCCTTTGGATACTTGCAAGATTACCGGAGAACCGGTTTGGACACAAGCGGTTACGATAGCTTGCAATTGTTCCATATTATTGAAGTTATAAGCCGGAATAGCATAGCCGCCGGCCATGGCATCTTTGAACATTTGGCGGGTATTTACCAAGCCAAGTTCTTTATAAGAAACGGTCATAAAACTCCTCCTAAAAATAAACTGCTGTCCTACTTATTTTACTATTTTTTTAATCTCTTAACACAGCAGTTTTCATGGTGATTTCGTGAAAAGAATGATTATTTTGGTCTATTAAAAACTTGCCAAAAGGGGCGTTTGTGAGTATAATGTAAAATACCACGCGCGTACGCGCACAGGGAAACACCATGGATTTTACAAACTTACAAAAATTAACACAATTAGACGGCATTTCCGGACGGGAAAGTGCTGTTCGCGAGGAAATCGTTCACCAGTTAGTTCCGCTGGCCAAAGAAGTTCACACGGATGCAATGGGCAATGTGCTCGCTTTCGTGCCGGGAAAAAGTGAAAAAACGCTCATTTTAAGTGCCCACATGGACGAAGTGGGGCTAATGATTTCCTATATCTCTGCGGAAGGATTTCTCTTCTTTACAACAGTAGGCGGCATAGACTATCGGACGTTGCTAGCCCAGCGTGTGCGGGTACATACTGCACGAGGCGTGCTGACGGGTGTTATCGGTACAAAACCGGCCCATATCACAAGCGCCGCAGACCGTTCCAAAAGCGTACCTTTGGAAGAATTATATATCGACGTTGGTTTGGGCAGTGCAACCGCTCAATACGTGCAAGTGGGGGATTTTGCCACCTTGCAACGACCGTATGAAGAGTTGGGAGATGATTTTGTTTCTACCAAAGCATTAGATGACCGCGTGGGTTGTTTTTGCATTTTAGAAGCGTTGAAAAAAGTCCCACATCCGGCGTTGAATGTGCAGGTTGTATTTTCCACACAAGAAGAAGTTGGTTTGCGTGGCGCCATGGCGGCCGCGACGGGGCTAAAAGCAGATGTGGCCTTGGCGGTAGATGCCACCGGCGCTGCCGACGTGCCGTTTTGTCATCCGAAGGATTACATCATGCGGTTGGGCGGCGGTGCGGGTATCAGCGCATTAGATGCCGCCACCATTACGCAAGCGTGGTTATTTGAAAATCTAAAAGCGTTGTGTGAACAACAACAGATTGCCTATCAGGTGCGCATTGCTCCGCGCGGCGGAAATGACGCGGGGGCCTTTAGCCGCATGGGCATGCCGGCCTGTGCCTTATCCGTGCCGGTGCGCAATATACATTCTAACGTAGAAGTAGCCAATAAAGGCGATATCGTGGCCATGATTGATTTATTAAGTGCCATACTAGCAGGAAAATTACAATTACCAAAAGAGGATTTATGACAAAAACCAGTATCGTACCCAATAAACGTGCTCAATATATGGAGATTACTCCGTCCTTGCTCAAGCAGTATGCACTACCCAAGCAAGACCTCGCGCAATTAGAAAAAATCGATGCGGTGTACCGCGCGTTGGTGGCGGTGTTGTTTAACTTCGTGCCCAATTCCGGTCATCCGGGAGGCAGTATTTCATCGGGCCGAGCGGCAGGTACCTTGTTATATAAAAATATGGCCTACGAACTGGCAGACCCTTTACGGGACGATGCCGATATTTTATCCTATGCGGCCGGACACAAAGCTTTGGGCATGTATGCTTGGTGGGCCCTTCGCAATGAATGCGTGCGCTTAGCACGGCCGGAGTTACTGGCCAAGACGGAAAAAGAACAATTGCGTTTGGAAGATTTGTTAGGTTTCCGCCACAACAAAGTACAAGGCACTCCGTTATTTAGAAAATTTAATGTTAAGCCGTTGGGCGGTCACCCGGAACCTTCTACGCCGTTTGTGCGCACCTCTACCGGTGCAAGTGGGGTGGGAGACTGCTCTGCGGTGGGACTTGCTTTGGCGGCGGCCGATACCTATGGGGAAAAAGCGCCTGTGGTACACGTACTGGAAGGGGAAGGCGGTTTGACAGCCGGACGTGTCAATGAAGCCCTTGCCTGTGCGGCTACCGCGCAACTCAAAAATCTGGTATTTCACATCGACTGGAACGAGGCCTCTATTGAAAGCAACCGCGTCACTGCCGACGGAGAAAACCCCGGCGATTATGTGCAATGGACGCCGATGGAATTGTTCCGCATTCATGATTTCAATGTAATTCGCGTACCCAACGGGCACGATTTTAGTCAAGTGTATGCGGCGCAACAAATTGCGTTGAGCATGGACAATCATCAGCCGACTGCCATTGTGTACCGCACCACCAAAGGGTGGAAATACGGTTTAGAAGGAAAAGCCTCGCATGGTTCCGGTCATAAATTCTGCTCGCCGGAGTTTTACCAGACGTTGACGGAAGTGGAGCAGTTATTCGGTGTAAAATTCCCGCATTTTGAAGGGGAGAAAACGCCGGAAAATATAGAGGCCAATTATTTGGCGGTGCTGGAAACCTTCCGCCAGGCTTTGACACAAGATAAGGATTTAACAAACTATATTGCTTCTTGCATTGCACAGCGCGGTGAAAAATTGCAACAGGCCGGTCGCGTGGCCCGTGCAGATTTGGGCGACGTACAAAAAGTATATACGGATTTTGTACCGGAGAATGTGCCGGAACAATTCCATTTCACCGTTGGAGAAAGTTATACAGTGCGCGGTGTGATGGCAGATGTACTTGCTCATATCAATAAACAAACCGGCGGTACTATTTTGGCCGGTTCGGCCGATTTATACGGTTCTACCAATGCCGGCAAAATCGCCAAAGATTTCCCCAAAGGATTTTTTAATACCGTTTCTAATCCGCTCAGCCGCCAATTATCTATCGGCGGTATTTGCGAAGACGGTATCGCGGCGGTGTGTAGCGGGGTCTCTTCGTTTGGACGGCATATTGGGGTCTATTCCTCTTATGCGGCATTTTTAGGTTTTGGCCATATTGCCGCGCGTTTACATGCCATCGGCTACGAAGCTGCCAAAGAAATCGGCGCGCATCCCAACACCTTTATTTGGATGAACGGCCACGCCGGTTTGTCCACCGGAGAGGACGGCCCGACACATGCCGACCCGCAAGCCTTGCAGTTGGTGCAGGACAATTTCCCGAAAGGAACTTGTATTTCACTGACCCCGCTTGAAATAGACGAAATTTGGCCGCTGATGACACGTGCTTTGCAATTGCGTCCGGCGGTGCTTTGTCCGTTTGCGGTGCGCCCGTCGGCTAAGTATTTAGACCGTAAGGCCTTAGGTATGGCTGAGGCGGCGAAGGCGGTCAAAGGGGTGTATTATTTACGTAAACCCCAAGGCGAGCCGGATGGAGTGGTATTTGTGCAGGGCTCGGCTGCAGGAAGAATTTTTGCACAGGGCGTGCTGCCTGTGTTAGAAAAAGAAAATTTGAACGTGGCGGTCATTTATGTGGCCAGCCGCGAGTTGTTCGAACTCTTGCCCAAAGAGGAGCAAGACGCGTTAGTTCCGCCGGCATGGAAACGTATTGCCACCGGAATTACCGATTTTACATTGCCTACATTGGATTGTTGGCTTCATAGCGATGACGGACGTGCCAGCGCGCTTTATCCGCATAAACAGGGCGGATTTTTGGGCAGCGGTCCGGCCGCCAAAGTGTATGAAGAGGCCCATATGGATGCCGCCGGCCAACTGCGCGCCGTGAAGGATTATTTAACGCTGCGTAAAAAATCTAACTGGCAATAAAGAGGAAGGAGAATAAAATGGCAGAAGAAAAACCTTATTTAACCGGAAGAACGTATATTTTTAAGTTGCCCAAAGGCAAAGACTTGATGGAATCTCTGGCAGTGTTTTGCCACGATAATCAAGTGAAGTGCGGGATTGTCAATGTGATTGGCGCAGTAGAAAATGCCACCATTAGTTTCTTTGACCAATCCAAGAAAAAATATGATAAAAAAGTCATTGCCCAACCGCTGGAAATTGTCAGCTTGAGCGGCAATATCAGTATCCAAGATAACCGCCCCTGCGTGCATGCGCATATCATGCTGGCTGATAAAGAAAGCCAAGTATTCGGCGGTCATTTATTGCCGGGTACGAAAATCTTTATCGGCGAGGCCTATATCCAAGAACTCGTGGGTGAACCCAAAGTGCGCCGTATGGATAAAGTGACCAAAGCCTCTTTGTGGAGCTAATATCGTAACGATTGTATTTTGACAGGGTGGAAACTCTTTTCCGCCCTGTTTTTTACGGCTTGTGGGAAAATTCTAGTCAAAAAACTTGATAGAATTTACCAAGCAATCTAAACTAAAATTACCCCCTGCTCTGAAAAGCAGGGGGTAATTTTATTAGTACAACTAAAACTGCTTATTTCTGCGGGGCGCCGCCGGTTAAATCTTTAATGGCGGCCACGGCACCCAGTACATTGCTGGCCTCGTAGGGCATGTAGATAATTTTATTATCTTTGCCGCTGGTCATTTCCGTCAAGGCTTCAATGTATTTCAAAGATACTTGATAATTGGCCGGATTGGCTTTATCACCTACGCCGGCGGCCAAAATGCGTACCGCTTCGGCTTCGGCGTTGGCTACGGTAATTTTGGCTTGAGCGATACCTTCCGCCTCTAAAATCGCCGCTTGTTTGGAACCTTCGGCCTTTTTAATTTCGGCTTCCCGCACGGCTTCCGCTTTTAAGATTTGAGAAGTTTTCAAACCTTCGGCTTCGGTTACGGTTGCACGGCGGTCGCGTTCGGCTTTCATTTGCTTTTCCATGGCTTCGCGAATGGCGGTGGGGGGGATAATGTCTTGCAATTCCACGCGGTTGACTTTCACGCCCCATTTGTTAGCGGCATTGTCCAAGGTAATTAACAGTTTGCCGTTGATTTTTTCGCGAGCGGTATAAGTTTGGTCCAAATCCAGTTCACCGAAAATGTTACGCAACGTCGTTTGCGTTAATTTTTCAATAGCCGTCGGTAAAGATTCCACTTCATAAGCGGCTTTGACCGGATCGGTAATTTGGAAATACAACACCGCGCTGATTTCAATAGTGGCATTATCTTTGGTAATAACACTTTGACGCGGGAAATCATAGACGGTTTCGCGCATATCAATAACGGTGCGGATTTCTTTGTAGGGCATGACGCGGGTGCGGCCGGTGTTGTCTACAAACTCGCGGCTGTTGCGCCATTCCATAATGTGCGGACGGTCCATGATGGGGATAATCCAGTTAATACCCGGATATAAGACCCCATGGAATTTACCGAAGCGTTCGACGATAATCACTTGCGCTTGGTCCACAATTTTGATACCTTTGGCAATTAAAACCACTGCAAAAAATACAATGGCTGCCAAGAAAATTACATATAAGTCCATCATTATTTTGCTTCCTCCTGTGTTGGAATAGTTGCTACAAAAAGGGTATTGCCGTCTATTTTTTCTACGCGCACTTTTTCGCCTTCTTTGGCGGCTGCATTAAAATGAGCCCGCCAGTTATCTCCGTCGGTTTGTACACGGCCGATATGGTCCTCGTCGGGGGCAGTGACTACAATTACCACACGCCCGATCAATGCATCCACATTTGTTTTGACGTGCTTGGTGTGCATGTACAACCATTTTTTGGCCATGGGCCGTACGGAAATAAAAGCCAGCAGGGAGATACACACAAACAAAACCGATTGGCTACCGATGCCCAGTCCTAACCATGCCGCAAAGGCAGAGCCCAACAGCCCGATACCAAAGCAGGTAAGAGAAAAGTCCATCGTGAACAATTCTCCGATAAAACATCCTACCGCTACAATCAAATAAGTATAGTAAGGCATGATTCCTCCCGACAATTAATTTTTTAACACGTCCATATACTGACGTAAAAACGTAAGCCGCCTCTCATCGCGCAGTTTGTTGAGAATAAAAATCATGTGGCTGAAGAAACGGCGCAATATCAAACGAGAAGAAAGTGGTTGTACAAATGCCTCATTCCATTCCAAATTGCGCTCAAAAATATAATTTTTGCAATCTTCTAAAGTAAGCAAGCGGCCGTTTTCTAACGGATCGGCAAATAAAGGTTGCGAGGCGTCTTGAGGTTGCAAAGTAGGCAGTACTCGTCCGGCCAAATCGACTACGCCGGCTTCCAGCCCAAAACGTTTTGCGCAGACGGTGTACAAACAGCACATGCACAAGGCAGCGCCTTGCTTTTTTTGCAAAAAGCGCCCAAATGAAATTTCCTTAATGTCATGGGCGGCCGGCAGCACCGCATATTGTTGGGTATGAAAGAAAAATTGCCCCAAATAGTTCCAAATATCCGCCGCAGACGTGCAGTTAGCCAGTATCGGGCGCAACTGACGGGCCAGCTCGTCAATGTGCTGGCTGATTTCTTGACGGGTGATAGCGGGATTGACAAAGCGGGTGACCAGCGTAAGGGCTTCTTCCAGTTCCGGATTGATTTTGCCGGTGAAAAGAGAAATCTGTTTTGTTAAATCTTCCCAATATACTTCTTGCATGGCACCTACAAAAGCGGCCGGTAAAGAAGAATGAAAATCTTGCTCAATGACGCTGTGCAACGCCTGGGGATTGTTTTGCATGATATGCGCCAATTCCTTTTTGAGCAAAGCCGCCTCCGGGCCGGTTTCGCGGCCCAATAAATCGATGAGTGCTTTAATTTGGGAAGGTCGAATTTGTTGCATATACATAATCTAGCAAATTTAGCCGTTTCGTGCACGAAAATAAAAGGAGTATTTTTAATTGTAAAATGTTTTACATAGGTTTGCCACTAAACGCTCGTTTTTAATAAAAAAACCCGCGCCAAAAGCGCGGGTTTTTTAACGAGCAAAAGATTTATTGAATATCTTTTTCGTTAGCGGTAATCAAGAGTTCCACGCGGCGGTTTTTGGCGCGGCCGGCTTCGGTGCTGTTGTCAGCCACCGGTTGGGCAGAACCATAACCGACGTATTGAATGCTCAAGGTTTTCAAACCGTTACCGATTAAATAATCATATACGGCTTTAGCACGTTGAGTGGAAAGCGGCTTATTGACCGCATCAGAGCCGGTAGAATCGGCGTGACCGGCGACGATGATATTGTTTTTCGGATATTTCTTCAACACACGCAATAAATCATTAAGCGTGGTCACAGAAGCGGAAGACAAGGCCGCATTACCGGTTTCAAATAAAATATCGTTTTTCAACGTAATGACTAAGCGAATCGTTTTGCCGTTTGCATCTTTGACTTTGGTTACGTCAGCAATGGCGGCTAACTCTTTGGCTTGTTTGTCATAATAGTTACCCAAAGCACCACCGACTGCAGCACCTGCTAAGGCACCATAGATGGCTCCCTGATAACTTTTTCCGCCGGTATTATTGGCGATTACGGCTCCGGTTAAAGCACCTACGGCCGCCCCGCCGCCCGCACCGATAGCGGTACGTTTACCCGGGGTGGTGCAAGCAGTCAGCAATAATGCCACGCTTACGCCCAGTAACATCATTTTTTTCATGGTATTCTCCTTTTTCGGCCTAGGGCCGGATATGTAGTAAATATATTTTAACTTTTTTGAACGAACTTGTAAGTACTTATTCCTATCGCTATTTAGCGCGTTGGTGAAAAATAAATTTCAACCATCCCGGATAAAGCGCCACTATGTAGAGTACAATAAAGCCCCGAGCCACCAATCTTCCCCAATGCGGCCCCATCCAAAGGATGCAATACTTCTGCAGAAACATAATAAGTAGCACCAAAGGAATTAACCCTACTATTCCCCAAATAATTTCTTTCCAGTTAAGGCCGGTTGCCTCAAAACCAATCCAGCGTTTTTCAATGTAGCGTGCGACACAAAATGCCGCCAAGGCCCCAATATCTTTATAGCCGTCATTCATCATTTTTTGCGGATCTACCAATAGTTTTCCGTCGATATAATCTAAAGGATAAGGCTTGTAGGTGATGTATAATAGGGCCAATGCGGAAAATAAAATTCCGCCCAATAAAAATTTATTTTCCTGCTCGGGATGTTTGTCCACATAGGCAAATATTTTCCACGTGCCCCACAACGAGAGAACTCCTAGTAACAGCCCTACGCCCACATCTTGCGGAGTGTGCACTCCCAGATAGTTACGGGAAAATCCGGTTATTAAAATGGCAATGATACATAAAACAGCCGCCCAACGCATGCGGGGGCTATGCCAAAAACCAACTGCCATACCGCCGTAAATGGGAGTAGCGGTGGTGGTGTGTCCGCTGGGGAAAGAATAACCCGTCGCCGTTTCAATGGCATTTCCGGCAGGTAATACCCGCGGGTCCCGTATCCAAGGACGATAGGCGCACACGGTTAATTTCAGTACGGCATTGAATGCCACACAGATATGTAGCGCCGTTAACGTGAACAAACCGTTTCGTTTATGAACGGTCCAATAAATAAATGTAGGCAGTAACACCAAATAAGTTACCGCAAACAAGGAAACCATCTCCAAGCACGGGGTCCAAGCATCTTGGATGCTGTTTCTAAATTGTTGTAGCCACAACAAGTATTCAATATCCATCTTTTTCTCCTTTTATTTAATTTAATCCTAACGAAGTTAAAAGCCGGCGTAACAACCCTTCCGTTTTTTCTTTGGCCGGTGTGCGAGAAATGGCATTGGAATGACGTTGAGTATGCAGTGCCAAAGAAAGAGCCGAGGTAAAAGAAGGGCCCAGCATTTCTTCGCTATCTGCAATTAATTGATCATGTCCCGCCAGTTTCACCCGTCTAACGGAAAAAACAGATTTAGCGGCATTTTTTACGGGAATATCAGCCCCACCGCCGGTAAGTACGATTTGGTGAGGGGCATATTTAATGTAAGAGAGCGATTGCACCAACTCGTGATGTATTTTTTTAAGTAGTTTTTGGGCGGCTTCGTCCAATACGTCATCCATAATTTCATCTTCCCCGTAGGTATAATCTCGCTGAATTTTTTGCGCTTCCTGAAATTCGTTTTGCAACGTGTAGGCTACTTCTTGAGTGACAAGTTCAGCCCCTAACGGGATTTCCCAAGCCGCTTCTAAAAGTCCTTTGTGGTACAAGGCTGCGGAACTGTTTTGCGCGCCGATATCTAAAAGCAAAACACCGGCTTGTTTTTCTTCGGGCTTAAGCAAAGTATCACACAAAGTTAATAGAGTCGGTACCACTACAAAATCTTCAGAACCGGCCGCAGTTAAGACGCGGTTCAAATTATGCAGATGGCTGCGCAAAGCACAAGAAATAAAACTTTCTACTTCTAAATTATTGCCGCTGAGCCCCACGGGATTAACTCCCATTTTCCCATCTAAAGTAAAACATTGCGGTAATACGTGCACAATCTCTAACTCTTCACTTAAACTTTCCGGCAAAGATTGATCCAAGACGGCTTGTACATCTTTTTCGGTAATCACTTGATTTTTACTGGTGATGGAAAGAAAACCGCTGGTACGGCGGAAACTTAAAAATCCGCCTCGCAGTCCGACGGTAAGCGTGGGGGTAAAAGGAGCATATTCGCTCATTTCTGCCAGTAGCTCTGATACGGTACGTACCGCATGGTCAAAGTCCAGTATATAACTGGCACTAATGGAAGCGCACGGCACCTGCACGCTACGGCGTACGCGGAAGGTGTTGGTAATGCTGTCATAAGAGGTAAGCACGGCCGCAATTTGGCCACTACCGAAATCTAAGGCTAAAAAGTGTTCTTCCATGGCCTTATTTTATCAAATTTGGGGTGTAACTGCTTTCGCCTACAAATCGGCGTGAAAAGTAAATTTTTATATGGAACTTAGGCGGCAGAGAGAAGGGGGAATTTCATATAATATAGACGTGATAGAAATTAAGGATTTATCTTTTCATTTTGGGTTACGCACCTTGTTTGAAGGGGCGAATCTGCTTGTGCCCGACGGCGTGAAAATGGGTGTCGTGGGGCTCAACGGATGCGGTAAATCTACCTTATTTAAGCTGATCACCGGCGAACTCTTTCCGGACGGTGGGAAAATCGATATTTCACGCGGAACACAGCTGGCCAGCGTGGCGCAGGAAATTAAAGATCCGTCCAAAAAATTACTAGATTTTGTATTGGAATCTGACTTAGAAATGACCCGTTTGCAACACAAATTGCAACAATCTGATCTTTCCGGTGAAAAGTTAGCCGAAATTTATGATCGGTTAGATAGTTTGGGGGTGCACTCGGCTACGGCCCGGGCCAGTGCCATTTTAAGCGGTTTGGGATTTGTCAATGAAGATTTTGAACGCCCGCTGAAAGAATTTTCCGGCGGATGGCAAGTGCGCGCCAATTTAGCCGCCACTTTATATGCACCGAGCAACTGTTTACTACTCGACGAGCCCACCAACCATTTGGATTTAGAAACGGCCACGTGGCTGGAGAATTATCTTTCTAAGACGGAAAAAACCGTACTTCTTATCAGCCATGACCGCCATATTTTAAATCGCTTATGCGATAAAATCGTACACGTAGAGCAAAGCCAGCTCAAAGTATATAACGGCAATTATGATACCTATGAGCGCACGCGGCAGGCCGAGCAGGAAGGGGCGCGTTTGGCGGCAGCTAAACATGAGCGGGTCGTGGCGCATTTGCAAAGTTTTGTGGATCGTTTCCGTTATAAAGCGACCAAAGCCAAACAAGCTCAAAGCCGCCTCAAAATGATTGAAAAATTGGGAGAGCCTCCGGAGGTAATTAAAGATCCGCAAGTGCATTTTCAGTTTCCTTCCCCAAGCCACTTGACGCAAGCCTTAATTACGCTGGAAGAAGCGGTGGCCGGATACGATGATCAACCGGTGTTGCAACATCTTACACTGCGTATTGAGCCCGATGACCGTATTGCTCTTTTAGGCGCAAACGGGAACGGAAAATCTACGCTTGCCAAGGTGTTGTCGCATCGCTTGTTACTAATGAGCGGGCGAATGACGATTGCCAAAAAAATCAAAATTGCTTATTTTTCCCAGCATCAGACGGAAGAATTAGATCTTGAAAAAACACCGTTTGAAATGTTGGCCGGTTTAATGCCACCGGGGACGAGCGAAACACAAATCCGTGCCCAACTGGGTGCGTTTGGCCTTAATAAATCCAAGTCGGATACCGTTATCGGCAAATTGTCCGGCGGGGAGAAAAGCCGTTTGCTCCTGGCAATCATTACCAAAGATGCCCCGCATTTGTTAATTTTAGACGAGCCCACCAACCATTTAGACATTTTATCGCGCCAAGCCTTGCTGGAAGCCTTAAATCACTATGAGGGGGCAGTGGTGTTAATCACGCACGATTTGCATGTGATAGAAATGGCTTGCGATACTTTGTGGCTGGTAAAGGGGGGCACGTGCCAGATTTATCGCGGAGATTTGGAGGACTATAAAGCCAGCCTTTTAAAGAAAAATGATAAGGGCTCCAGCGCTGCCAGCGACAAAGAAAACTCTGCCGAAACCCGCCGAAAAAATGCCGCTGCCAGGCGAGCTTTGCTGGCCCCGCTTAAAAAAGAAATCCGCGAACTGGATAAAAAATTGGAAAAATTAAACGCCCGTAAACAAGAGCTGGAAAATTTACTGGTGCAACGCTATGACGCCGATAACAGTATTGAGTTGGCCTTACTGGGAGATCAGATTTCAAACGCGGAAGAACGGTGGCTGTTTCTAAACCAACAATGTGAAGATGTTTTGGCCGGTAAAGAGGAGGCATTATGAGCGCATTTGATTTATTAACCCCGGATTTACAAGTTGCCCTGAAACGTCTGAACATCACGGAACCGACGCAGATACAACAATCGGCTTTACCGCCGGTGCTTCAAGGGCGTGACGTGTTGGCTACCGCGCAAACCGGTACCGGAAAAACATTTGCTTTCCTCTTGCCGCTTATCACACATCTGCGTGCACGGCCTGAGAGTGCGGCGCTTATCTTATCTCCTACGCGCGAACTGGCACAACAGACCCAAGCAGCCTTGGAAAGCCTGGTACCGCCCGAAGAATTACTATCGGTGTTAATTATTGGCGGAGAAAATATACATAAACAATATGCACTACTGCGCCGAAAACCACGCCTGATTATCGGCACGCCGGGACGGATTATAGACCATATTCTGCATAAAAGCATTCCCCTCAAAAACATTGCTTTTTTAGTACTAGATGAAGCGGATCGGATGCTGGATATGGGGTTTATTCCGGATGTGCGAAAAATTTGCACGGCCTTACCAACCCCGCGCCAAACATTATTATTTTCAGCTACTTTGCCCAAAGAAATTGAGCAATTAGCGGGGGGACTTTTGGTAAGTCCGGTGCGCGTACAAATCGGCTCAGTGACTCGTCCGGTGGATTTAGTAGTACAGCAAATCATTCGTTTGGGTACGCGCGAGCGCTTGGGGCAATTACTCACGGAACTGGAAAGCCGCCGCGGACAGATTTTGATTTTCGTAAAAAGTAAACACTTGGCAGATAAACTGGCCAAACAACTTAAACAATATGGAGTAAAGGCCAATGCTTTGCACGGCGATTTGCGTCAAAACAGACGGCGGCAAGTAATGGAGTTTTTCCGCACAGGGACAGTGCCGGTGTTGGTGGCCACGGATGTGGCAGCCCGCGGGCTTGATGTGGACGGCATGACTTGTGTGATTAATTATGATTTGCCGCAATGTCCGGAAGATTATATCCACCGTATCGGACGCACCGGCCGGGCCGGCAGTGTGGGCACCGCCCTTTCCTTTATACTGGAGGAAGATGACAGTAAGTGGAAGGATATTGTGCGTACGTGCCATTTAGGGAAAATAGCGGAACTGACTAAGGGCGATCGCCCTTTACCAAAGCCCAAATTTGTGCCGGATAGGGGAGCTGCAAAACCCAAGAAAGTTTCGATTCAAAAAGAAAAATCCCTACCGGTTGTATCTTCTGATAAATCTCGTTTGGAAGGAAAGAAAACCGCTTCTGCGCCGTCCGCTGCCAAGAAGAAACCGGTGCCGGCAACGGTGCCAGCTCCCGATAAATCTTTTGGTTTTGCGGTGATGCGTGTGGGACGGAAAAAGAGACAATCCGGTGTTTCCGCTTCGCAAGAAAAAGCCGCCAAACATCGCCGACCGTTTTCTTTTCACTTCAAAAAACGCCGCAAAAAATAACACCCCGCTTTTGGCGAGGTGTTAAACGATACACGAAATTATTTAATTTCTCTGCAACCGCTGGGTAGCGTAGGAGTGGTGCTTGCCTGTGCGGTACTTTGACAGACCCAACTGGTGTCCGGGCAACAAGCAATCGGTGCATAGACGCCGTTGGCATTATGCGTAGGGTACATAAAGTCTAAATGGTAATCCCCTTTATTGCTGGTAACGCGTACGCGATCGCTCATTAAGGTATAGGTAAAATTGCCGTCGTCTATTTCAGTGCCCGCGAAAGAATCAACCCCGATAAACGAAGCGTCTATTTGATTAAAGTTGGTGGGGACTTCGCTGTTGATGGATCTGAAACGAACGGCTGAATCCAATAAGGTCTTTCCGTTTGTTAAACCTTCCATCATTTCTGCGCGGCGGATGGATTTGGTATATTGCGGCACGGCAATAGCAGTCAGAATGCCGATAATCAGCACCACTGCCATTAATTCGATTAGAGTAAAACCTTGTTTATTAGCAAACATATGAGCTCTCCTTAAGTATTTCTTTTCTACAGTATAATGATTTCAGAGCTGTGTGGCAAGCCCAAAATGGGACATAGGATAGCAGTCTTGCTAGTTGTTTGTCAATAGTAGATTAAAAAAGGACTTGCAAAATGTTTCTCAAAAAGTTTTAATCTAGGTGTAGGGTAGTTTAAAACTAATAAGGAGGAAGTACTGCATGAAGAAACTACTAGGCTTGCTGTTGGTCGCTGCTGTGGCCTTCCCCGCAAGCGCTGATGTATTGAAAAACGTAAACCTCATTGGCGAAATTCAAACCATCGCCTCTGATGTTAACCATAACACTGACCCGGCATATTATAATGACGGCGTACACACCCGTGTGTTGGCTGGTTTATCTGCCCAACTCGTGGAAGATGTAACTGCCAACATTTTGTTCCAATATGCTGATACTTGGAACGGTAATATGGATGGGGATACCATCAATGACTATGAAGGTCGGGTAAGAGTATCCAACGCCAATGTAGTGTTGTCTAACTTATTTGATTGCTTAGAAGCGACCGTCGGTCGTCAATTCTACGGTGATGAAGACAGCGCTGTCATGTATGTTGGTCCGAACCACTACAATGCGGAAACCCGCGCTGCTTATGCCCAATCTTTGGATGCGGTCAAATTGACCTATGCCGATGATGTAAAAGCTTTTACCTTCATCGCCGGTAAAGTGGGCGTTGTAGATAATGGCATGGGCCCTGTAAACGTCTTGGGCGGTCTTGCTGATGGTACCAAAATCATGGGTGGTGACTTCCGCTTGAACGTTACCGATGCAGTCAAATTGCAAGCTTACATCTACAATTTCGAAAAAATCACCGTGCTCAATATTCCGGACGGTAACACTGATAAAGATGCCGGCTTGTATGGTGCCAAATTGAGCTTCACTCCGGAAGCTGGTTTATTTAGCGTAGAATATGCCCGCAACTATGGCGGTGACCGCTTGATTAAAGAACATAAAGATACCGGTTACATGGTAAAAGCTGATGCCAAATTGGACATCAACGAATTTGCCGTGCGCGGTGCTTTCTTGTATGAACATGAAAACTTCCGGGCTTGGGGCAACTATACTCCGGGTTTGATCATTGGTCATAGATTGGCTGGTCAAATCGGACAATACTCCGGTGAAGGTGTCCGTATGTTCAACTTGGGTGTCGATTTTAACCCGTTTGAAAAATGGACCTTCTCCTTGGATGGCTATTCCTTCCAAGATCGTTATGCTCACCATGCCTCTACTTGGGAAGCTGACTTAACCGCCAAATATACGCACAATGAATATGTGCAATTATTTGCTGGCTTAGGTTATGCCAAGTATGGTAATGATGAAGTCGCTGCAGGCACCACCTATAAAGATGCCTTCCACAAAGACAACATCAAAGGCCAAATCGGTATGTTGATTAACTTCTAATCTTAGAAGAACAATCTAAACCCCGCTCCTCGGAGCGGGGTTTTTTCTTGTAAGTAAAAAAGTACGGGGAATATGCAAGCACATTCCCCGTTCCCCATTTATCCCCCGATAGACCCTTGCGGGTCGGACAAAAATCGCTTTGTTTCTTTTATCATAGCAAGCGGGGGGACCTCAAGCAAGTTAAAAAATTAATTAGATAGGAAGTCTTAGAAGACGCACGAAACCCACGATAGCCGTAAGGTATCGGTTTTCGTAACTTTCAATTTAGATGGGGTTTTGTAATAGCAAAGGTACCGGCTCTAAATAGCGGTCAAACAAATGCCATTTTGGTCGGCTATTTTGATGACTTCTTCTAAATCCAGTACAAGGGTTTTGTCCGCTTCAAAAGCCAGCAGTTTAAGGCCGCTTTCTTGCAAAGAAGAAATGGTGCCTTTGCCTATGACCGGCAGATCAAAACGATTATCTTGGTCGGGGCGGGCCACTTTGACGACGGCTATACAACTCTTTTTTTCAGCTGATTTTTTGTAGAGTTCGCCTGCACGGCGAATGCACGCGTCCGTCCCTTCCATGCCTTCCACGGCAATGACTGCGCTTTGGCTGACTACACACGTCAAACCGATGTCTAAACCGGACAGGGTCTTAGCAATTTTGTAACCAAAAGCAATGGCTTTTTGCTCTTCTTCGGTAGGAGTGCGACGGCTCAGCGTGCCCTTGGGGGGCATAAACCGTTCCAGAAAAGAAGCCGAGCTGACAAACTCTATGCCTTCCTTCTGAAATTCTTCGATAACGCGCGACAAAATATGTTTAGTCTGCATGGATTTGAGCGAGGCTAAAAATTTAGCCCCGCGCAAATCCGGCATTATGTTTTTGAAAATAGAGGTATGTTGCACACGGCCGGCCATTAGCACCCGAGATACTTGATGCTTTTTGAAAAAACTGATGCCGGCACCCAGTTGGCCCATGCGTATACTACAGATGACTTCAGCAATGCCTTTGAAATCTTCTTCCTTGGCATTGCCTTTTAAGGCAGCCACCACCACGCGCACGCCTTTTTGGACGGCTTCGCGAGCAATATAAATGGGCATTTTGCCTTCACCGGCAATAATGCCTAATACCTCATTATTATTCATCGGCTTGGTTTATTTTACGTTTAGCAGCGGTAATTCCGCGTTGCGAGTTCTTGCAGAAATCCAACATCTCTTGTACAGGCGGAATAGGATGTTGGGCTTCTAACTGCGCGATAGCGTCTTTGAGTAACAGTCTGGCGCGGAATAATACCTTAAAGGCACGTTGAACGGCCATAATTTCTTCCCGTTTCATGCCGGCACGACGCATCCCCACCACATTTAATCCAACTAAACGGGCCCGTTCTCCTTGGGCGGTGCAGAAGGGGGGGATATCTTGCGGAGCCATGGTGCCGCCGGAAAGCATAGCCAACCGGCCGATGCGTGCAAATTGATGTACGCCGACCATACCGGAGGTAATCACGCGGTCTGCAATATGTACGTGCCCGGCGATACCGGTGCAATTACCCAGAATGATATTATTTCCCAAGCAACAATCATGTGCTACGTGAGAATTGGCCATCAATAAACAAGAATTTCCCACAATCGTGGGCACCTGTTCATTAGTGGCACGGTGAATGGTGACACATTCGCGGATCTTATTACCATTGCCAATTTGCACCATGCTTTGCATAGAATCGTCGTAAGACAAGTCTTGCGGTTTGACTCCGATGGTAGCATGGGCAATAAGCTCATTGTCATCGCCCATAACGGTATTTTCGATTAAGCAAAAAGGACCAATGCGGTTGTTTTTGCCAATCGTCACCCGCGGACCAATGACCGTGTAAGGGCCAATATAGGTGGACGGATCTATTTTAGCATCCGGTGCTATAATGGCGGTGGGATGAATATGTGCTTCAGACATGCAAGTTTTCTCCTAATATGAACGTCAGGTATGCCTGCGTGCAGAGTTTGCCATTGACGTACGCTTCCGCGTAAATGCGCGAGAGCTTGCCAAGGCGTAAAAATTGCACGGGCATTTCTAAAGTGTCCCCCGGAACAACCATCCCCCTAAATTTCGCATCTTCTACCCCTAGAAAGAGCGGTATTTCTTTTCCTTTCGATACGTGCCCCATCCCCGCACTGCCAAACGATTGCGAAATACTTTCCAAAATCAATACGCCGGGCATAATCGGTTTTTGCGGGAAATGTCCTTTGAAAAAATACTCTTCCCCCGTTACTTTCTTAATCCCTACGCAAGATTTTTGCTCTTCAATAATGCGTACTTCATCTACCAGTAAAAACGGATCCCGATGTGGGATGTTTTTCTGAATATCCTCTTTACTTAACACCCTAATGGCCGGCGCGGACAACAACGGTGCTAAGGACGGATGTTTTTCTTTCATTTTTCCTCCGCATTAGCTAGTAATAACCGCCCAAATAACACATTGTGTTTATGGCCCCCCATATGACAGGTTATTTTTAAGGGCGGTAGCCGTTTGCCAATTAAGCGTAAATCGCCTACTAAATCCAGTATTTTATGCCGCACTAACTCATCGGGAAAGCGCAGCTCATTTAGAAATTTATCTTTGCCCACGACTACTGCATTTTCCAAACTGCCGCCTTTGGCCAATCCGTGCGCTTTGAGATAGGCCAATTCTTCTTCAAATCCAAAAGTGCGAGCCGGAGCAATCTGTGCCACATAATTTTCAGTTGAAAACGATAAGGTGTATTCCTGACGGCCTACCAAGGGATGTTTGTGTTCGTATACAAAGGTAAAAGTAAGTTGATCCGACGGCTCGGCCGCATACGAGATATTACCGGCAGAATAAGTAACCGGTTTTTTAAGATTTAATAGCGGTTCTTCTTCTGTTAAATCCGTCAGACCGGCTTTTTGCAAATGTTCGATATATACTTTGGCAGATCCGTCCATAATCGGCGGTTCCGGTCCATCCATTTCAACGCATACATCTGTTAGCCCTAAAGCGTGCAGGGCAGATAGAACGTGTTCCACGGTCCATACTTCGGCCGTTTCATTCTTTAGATTGGTGCCGCGCAGGGTAGAACCTACGTGAGCCAAATCGGCCGGGATAGGGGCAGAACCGGCTAAGTCCACTCTGACGAAGTGAATTCCGTCTTGGGCCGGCTTGAAAGTCATAGTAGCCGGGGCTCCCGTATGTATGCCTACGCCACTTACAGAAACAGATGTTAAAATGGTTTTTCTCATGTTATTTCTCTACTGCTTTTTTAAGTGCTTTTAATTCTTTATACAGTTCCGGTAATTTACCCTCGATAGCCATAATGCGCAGGGTTTCTTTCATCGGGCGTGCCGGAGAGCCAAAATAGGTTTGTCCGGCCGGTATATCCGAAGTGACACCGGTTTGGGCGGCGAGTACCACTTTGTCTCCCACGTGCACATGGCCTGTAATACCCACTTGTCCGGCCGCAATTACACCGCTTCCGATCGTGGTGGTACCGGCCACGCCTACTTGGGCACACATAATCGTACTTTGCCCTACCTTTACATTATGCGCAATTTGGACGAGATTGTCTACCTTCGTGTTGGCACCTACTACGGTGTGGGCCAGTTTAGCCCGGTCTACACAGCTGTTAGCTTGGATTTCGACATCATCTTCTAAAATTACATTTCCAATCTGTGGAATTTTATGGTGGCGGCCTTCGTGGAAGATAAAGCCAAATCCATCATTACCGATTTTGGCGCCCGGTTGCAAAATGACATGATTCTTAAGCACACAATCTTCGCGCACTACCACTTGCGGATACAAAATGCAGTCTTGTCCGATTTGAGTGCGTTTGCCAATATAAACTTGCGGGAAAATCACGGTATTATCTCCGATGACCACCTCATCTTCAATTACGCTATAAGCACCCACAGATACATTCTTGCCCAGTTTGGCAGAAGGGCTGATGACTGCTGTCGGGTGAATGCCAGGGGTGTGTTTAGGGGTTTGGGCATCCCAATATTGTACGAGTAGAGTATAAGCCCATTCGGGATTTTTGGCATACAACAAATTGGTTTTGAGAGGCACCGTGATTGCTTTTGCTGTTTCCGGTACAATCAAAGCACCCGTCACAAATCCTTCCGGTACGACCACTTTTTCTAGGCTGTTTAGATAACAAATCCCTTCCGGGCTGGGGGCGGCTAAATCACAAATATGTTTGATAACAAAATTTTCGTCTCCGTTGAGTTCGGTATGGGTGATTTCGGCTACTTGTTTTAGGGTTAATTGCATAATTACCTCTCATTTTTTACGATACTTTTTGGATTTTTTGAGCCTGCTTACAAAATCTTTGGTCACGTTCACGGGGTCTTGTCCGTATAAAATTTCATCTTTGCGGACAATAGCTCCGATGTTTCTCTTTTGTGCAAAGGTCTTAATCTCACTATAAATATCTTGCAAAATTTCTTTGACTTCTTCCTGTTCTAATTTTAGTATTTCTTCGCGGGTTTGGTACTTATAATTGTCTATAAAAAAGGTCCGCTCGGCAATAATTTTTTTATTGGTGGAGATCCGGTCCGTGATTTCTTCCAGTTGCGCCGGGGAGTTTAACGGACTGGTGGAGAGCACTTCGCTACCGGAGAAAAGCAATCGGTTGAGCACATTGGAAAAAGCTAAAGAATCTGCGTTTTCAGGTACTGCCGGAAGCAATAATTGGTCTGTTACAATGCTTTCGTAAAAGGGTTTTAATTCGGCTACTTGTCGAGAGAGTAGTCGGTTTTCCGATTCCAACGCGGCAATAATTTCTTTGGCATTTTCTACTTCGCGTTGTTTAGATTTAATTTTCTGGTCAATTTGTTTTTTCACGGCCTGCGTACGGGGATGTTCGTTAAATGCGATATCAATATCTATATACGCTACGGTCAAACACGCTTCGGGCGCTTGAGGAGCTGCTTCGTCTGTTTTTTCTGCTTCCGAAGGAACGGCCTTTTCCGATGAAGGTTGCTGTTTTTGTTCTTGCCAGGCTTGTTGTTTGGCATGTTCGGAGAGTTGGATATCCGTATCGGGTTTGTCTTGTGTGAGTTGCGGGGGGGCTTGCATCGGTGCTTGCATTTCTTGCTCAGTACGGTTTTTGGCCTTGATATTCTCTATTACGGATAATTCTTGCGCAGTAAATTCCGTTGCCGCTTCCTCTGCGTGTGCGGCACTGGTAAGTAGCAAACAGCCTAGACAAATTCCCAATAATTGGCGCATAAAATCCCTTACATCATGTTAGAGATATTAAAGTAAAAGTGCGACCGATCTTCGTTATTCTTGTGATTCAAACCGTATCCCCAATCAATACGAATGGGTAAGGACGGTGTCGTAAAGCGTAACCCGGCACCTACCCCGGCTTTGAATTGATTTTCATCGGGGCCGAGCGAAAAATCTAAATCACTGGCTTTGTTCCAAGAGTTCCCCATGTCATAGAATAAGGCAAATTGGGCTAACGTGCGTCTTCCTTCACGCGCCAGCGGAAAGCGTAATTCCGCATTCATCACGTAATAGGTGGTACCACCATACAAGGGGCCCACTTCTCCGGCGCGTTCATATCCACGAATGGTATCTGCGCCACCCAAGAAGAATTTTTCATAGGGGGGTACTTCTCCCGTGCGACCATACGAGCGGACAGAGCCTATCTTGTTGGAAAACACAAATACAATGGGATAATTCCCGCCGATATTAAGCAGGGTATAATTAAATACAGAACGTGCATTGAGATACCACAAATCCAAATCTCCGCCTACCGGTCCGCCGGCTAATGATACGCCTAAAGAGTTACGCCAACCGGTGGTAGGGTCCCAGATATTATCCCGCGTGTCAATCGCAAAATCGACCCCGAAGGAAGACATATTTGTGTCTCCCTTAGCGATATAATTTTCTTGTCCGGGCTGGGCAATAGGCTCGCGGAAGCGGGCATCAATATCATAAATATCGATGTTCTCGAAGGTGTAGCTAAAGGTCAACTGATAAATATCATCATTAAAGCGCGGTCCGACACGGATACGACCGCCGATACGTTTTTCCGTATAGGCTTGGTTTTCAGTAGAGAAAGCACGGTAACGGCGGGTGTTAAATAAATCGATTCCCAAAGACGTTGGTTTATCATAAATCCACGGGGTGGACCAAGTAACCGTGTAATCCAAAATTTCTTTACCAAACATCGTGCGTAAGCTGAGGCGTTGGGCACGGCCAAAGAGGTTCATGTGATTGATGGATAATTCCCCGTACAAACCGTCTTGAGAACTCATAGCCATACCGGCCGTAAACATACCGGGGCGACCTTCCACCACATTAAAATCTAAATCCACTTTTTGTGGGTCTGGTGTAGGTTGAATATCGATTTGTACATCATTAATAAATCCTAAATTCATGATACGGGTTTGGCTGCGCTCTATTTTTCGGGAGTCATACAAATCACCGGGTTTAATAGTGATTTCACGCGTAAAGACATATTTTTTCGTATTTTCGTAACCGGTTACATCCACGTGGTCAATGAAAAATAAGTGTCCTTCGGTAATGTCATAGCTGATATTGAGCCGTCCGTCTTGAATATGAGTCTGCGGCGTGACACGCGCTTGCAGATAACCCTGATTGGCATATTGTTGTTGAATGGCGGAAATGGTATCATCAAAATCTTTTTGATTATATAAATGCCCCGAGCGAATATACGCTTTCTTTTTAAGTTCTTCGGAAGTAAAAACATTGTTTCCTTCAAAGGAAATATCGCCAAAATCTACTTTTTCGCCTTCTGTGACATCATAGGATAAAGTGACGGATGTTTTATCTTCATTTACAGCTACTTGGGGTTGAGTAAGATTAAATTCCGCGTAGCCTTTGTTGCGCCCGAAGAGCATCATTTTCACCCAGTCTTGTTGCAATTTTTGCGGCTTAAAGACTTTGCCGGGTCGGTTAGAGGCTTTCTTTATAATTTTTTTGGCAGGAAGCGGACTTTCGTCATTGATTCCATTTAAGTTCAGTTCGGCTACACGGACGCGGGGGCCTTCATCAATCAAAAATTTTACAGTAACTGTTTTTAATTCTTCGTCCGTAATTAACTCGTAGTTAATTTGTGCGTTGATGTATCCTTTCTCGGCGTATTTGGCCTTGATGCGGTCCAAATCCGCGACGAGTTTGGCTTCATTAAAAGGGTCTTTGAGCTTTAAATTCATGGCCGTGGTAATGGCGTTTTTGCCTAATTTTTTTCGGCCTTCATATAAAATGCGGTCAAAGATAGGTTTTTCTTCTACGATATAGGTAATACGGTGACAGGATTGAGGAGTGCTTTCTTCGTCTTTGCGGGTGCCTTTGCTACGAGTAATATCCACTTGTACGCTGTCGAAATTGCCTAAAGCGGAAATGTCGCGCACGTCTTCATTGACGTGGTAACGCTCATACCATTGGCCTTTTTTGGCGTGGGCGGCTTTGGTGACGGTGCGTTTGCTGATGTTTTTTAGTCCGTCGACGGCGATATCACAAATCATCCACGGGCCGTCGGTATCAATTTCGTCGGTAATGTCTTGCGCAAAAAGGCCCACAGGTATGAGCAAACATAATACCGGCACCCACTTATAAAAATAATTCATCCGCACCTTCCCTACTAGAAAAATGCCCGCACAAGGATATCCTCGCGCGGGCTGACGGGTCAAAATACAAAGACTACGAAAGACCGCTTATTTAGCCGGTCTTTTGGCCAGACCGCTCTTAATGCAATTGGTGCATACATAAGCTGTCTGTGTTTTGCCTTCCAACACCACTTTTTGCTTTTGCAAGTTCGGGCTGAAAGTACGTTTGGTACGTAAGTTAGAGTGGCTGTAAGAACCGCCGGATACGGGGCCTTTACCACAAATTGCACATTTATACGCCATAAATTCCTTCCTTATAGTAAGTTAAATTTGGTTCTTATATTGTAGTAAATATTGTGCCGTTTGTCCATTAAGAAATAGATTGTTGAGGGGGAAAGAGTTTGCTGGCCACGATAGAAAGAGCCAACACCCCTCCGATAATCCCCAGTGAAAGCAGGATAGGCACTTGAATATAGTGTGAGGCAATCATCTTAGCACCTACAAAGAGTAAAATGATGGATACCCCATAGCGCAAATAGGCAAATTTGCTGGCCATACCGGAAAGCAAGAAGAATAAAGAACGCAAACCGATGATGGCAAAAATGTTAGATGAATAAACCAAAAAAGTATCTTGTGTAATGCTCAAAACAGCCGGGATAGAATCCAACGCAAAAATGACATCGGAAAATTCAATCATCACCAGTGCCGTTAGCAAGGGGGTGGCAAACCATTTGCCTGCTTCTTTAACCAAGAAATTTTCACCGTGATAATCGGTTTTAATGGGCATAATTTTTTTCAAGGTTTTTAGAATAAAGGATTGCCCCGGATCTGCCTGTTCATCTTCTTTTTGAAGTAACATTTTGGTAGCTGTAAAGAGCAACAACCCACCGAACACATAAATCATCCACGAGAAGGCAGAGATAAGTTGTATGCCGACAAAAATGAAGAAAAAGCGCAACGCTACCGCCCCTAAAATACCCCACAGTAAGACTTTGGGTTGCAAATTCTGCGGAACCGCAAAATAGCTAAAGATCAAAATAAATACAAACATGTTATCGATAGAGAGGGAATATTCCAGCAAATAGCCGGTATAAAATTCCAACGCATGGTGCGGGCCTTCAAAGAGCCAAATTGCTCCGCCAAAAGATACCGCCAGCAAAGCCCATATCCCTACCAAAGCGGCAGATTCTTTTATAGATACATGGCCGTGATGTTTATTTAAAATGATTAAGTCGATGAGCAAGGCGACCAAAACGATCACCCAAAATGCAATCCACATGGCAACAGATACGGTGGTGGTAACAGGTTCCATACATTTCTCCTTAAGTCATATTATAGCAGTTTTGAGAGGGGGACAATCTTTTCGGGTGAACGTCCCACAAACAAGGATTGTAAAAACGAATGACGGCCCATACCCCAGATTCTGTCGGCGGAAAATTCCGTCGTGAGAACCATTACTCTAAGCGGCCTACTTGGTCACGAACGCGGGACACGTATGGACCGGCTTGGCCTTGCTCCGCACGGGGTTTACCCTGCCACACCAGTTACCTGTTGTGCGGTGCGCTCTTACCGCACCTTTTCACCCTTACCCGAAGGCGGTTTGTTTTCTGCGGCACTTTCCGTACAAACGGTTTTGACCCCGTTTGCCCCGCCCTTTCGAGCGGCGTGCTACCCTATGGAGTCCGGAAGTTCCTCCCCTGAGTTACCTCAGGAGCGGTTCTCTGGGCCGTCAAATTTACAAATTGTCAAACAAAGAAGGTTGTGCTTCTTGTTTTTTATTTTTCTTGCGGACAACCGGTTTTACTTCCACACCATTGACCACTAAATCCTCTTTTTTAGGGGCGGGTGCCGGGCGCGGATCTAAATTTTCAATCGGATTAAATCCTACAGATTGTTTTAAGTCCATGGCTTTATTAGCCAGAGCATCCGGTTCTTTATTGAGATGTCGCAAGACGTGGCGGATTTGAATTACAAATGGTTTAGCCAGTTGGCGGATTTCGGTCATGCGCTGAGCCAAATCTGCATTTTTAATTTTATATTCCCCTAAATACTGTTTGACCAGTAGTAAAGAGTCAGAAATAATTTCTAAATCAGTCGCTTTTAATTCTGCGGCTTTAATCAAAGCCAAGCGCAGGGCAGTATATTCCGCTTGATTGTTGGTACAATGCGGCAGGAAATATCCTTCTTGTGCTAAAATCTTTCCGCTGGTATCTTTAATTACGTAAGCCGCTGCTCCGGGGCCCGGGTTTCCGCGGCTGCCGCCATCTATATTAATTGTTATGCGCATACTTTATTTTACCAAAAAGTGTATAATAAGAAATAGTGGCCATCCTATAACATATAGGTTGGCATAAGGAGAAACAGCATGAAACAAGGAATCGTTGCATCAGATTTATTATTGCTTGTCATTTTGGCAATTTTAACCGGTATTATCGGCGGTTGGTATTTGCCCCATTGGGTAGTGCGTACCTTTTTAACTTTCAATGGCCTTTTTAGTCAGTTCTTGGGCTTTATGGTTCCATTACTAATTATAGGTCTTATTGCTCCGGGCATTACGGATTTGGGAAAAGGAGTGGGGCGCTTACTGGTTTATACAGTTGCTTTGTCATATGGTTTTACGGTATTTGCCGGGATGCTGACTTATGGATCAGCTTTGCTGACTTATCCGTATATTTTACATACGACTTCCGCTTCGGCTTTGGCTTCGTTCACTAGCCCGCAACAACTCACGCTGTATTTTACCTTGCCTATTGCGCCTATCATGGACGTAGCTACGGCATTAACTTTAGCGTTTGTACTCGGCTTGGGCGCTTCCTTTACTTCTTCTCAGATACTCAGAGGGTTGTTGTCCGATTTGCGCGCAGTTGTGTACAAAGTGATTTCGAATGTGATTATCCCTGTTTTACCGTTGTATGTATTTGGTGTATTTATGGGTATGGCTGCCAACGGACAGGTGGCAGGAGTAGTGAGTGTGTTCTTCAAAGTAGTCATTTTCTTGTTTGCTTTAACCTTACTCATCTTAGCAATTCAGTTTGCTATAGCGGCTTTAGTATCCAAGAAAAATATGTTTGCAATTTGGAAGGCCATGTTGCCGGCATATTTTACGGCTTTGGGTACCTCTTCTTCTGCCGCGACAATTCCGGTCACTTATCGCCAAGTACAAAGTTTAGGGGTGCGCGAAGGGGTAGCCGGTTTTACGGTGCCTTTATGTGCCAGCATCCATATGGCAGGCAGTACGATTAAAATCGTGGGTTGTTCCCTGGCTCTGTTATGGTTAACGGGGAATAATCTAGATTCCGTACATTTTACCGGATTTATATTCTTAGTCAGTTTGGCTATGGTAGCCGGACCGGGTGTCCCCGGCGGGGCTGTTATGGCGGCGGTAGGTGTGCTGCAGCAGATGCTCGGCTTTGATGAGCAAATGTTAGGACTGATGATTACTCTTTATATTGCGATGGATTCTTTCGGTACGGCTTGTAACGTAGCCGGAGATGGAGCGGTTTCCGTAATTATTGATTCGCTGTATAAAGAAAAACAAAATTATATTTAGTGTGTCAACTATAAAAAAACTCCCCGAGAAATCTCGGGGAGTTTTTTTATGTTAAATAGACTTTTATACTAAACCTTGGTCAATCATCGCGTCGGCCACTTTAATAAAGCCTGCGATATTGGCACCGGCCATGTAATTGCCTTTCATGCCGAATTGTTCGGCGGCCGACAAACAATTATCATGGATGCTGTGCATAATTTTTTGCAGGTATTGATCCACTTCTTCGCGGGTCCAATAAATGCGCATACTGTTTTGGGTCATCTCCAAGCCCGATACAGCCACCCCTCCGGCGTTGGAAGCCTTTCCCGGCGAATATAAAATGTTGGCCGCTTGGAAAGCATCAATGGCATGCGGAGTGCACGGCATATTGGATCCTTCCGTCAAGCAGATACAACCATTGGCCAACAGCGTTTTGGCATCTTCGGTATGCAGTTCATTTTCACACGCTGTCGGACAGGCCACTTGGCACGGAATATCCCACGTTTTCTTTCCGACGCGAAATTCGGCTTTTGGGAATTTTTGCACATATTCTTTCAAACTGCCGCGGCGTACGAAAACTAAATTTTTGAGGAAGGCCAGTTTTTCTTCATCGACACCGTCTTTATCATACACGCTGCCGTCATAGTCCATAAATCCGACCACTTTGGCCCCTAATTGTGTTAACTTTTCAATGGTGTAAATACCTACGTTTCCGGTGCCGGACACAATCGCGGTTTTTCCTTTCAAACTATCCTGGCGTGTGGCTAACATATTTTGGGCGAAATAGGCCACCCCGTAACCGGTTGCTTCCGGGCGCAATAAACTACCGCCCCAGTTGGGTTTTTTGCCGGTGAAAGCACCGGTGAAATCATTGGTTAATTTTTTGTATTGCCCGAACATGTATCCGATTTCACGCGCACCGCAACCTAAATCTCCGGCGGGAATGTCGGTATGATAGCCGATGTGGTGATATAACTCATTAATAAATGAGTGACAAAAGCGCATGACTTCGTTGTCGCTTTTGCCGCGGGTATCAAAATCCGAACCGCCCTTTCCGCCGCCGAGCGGCAAGGTGGTGAGTGAATTTTTGAAGGTTTGTTCAAAAGCCAAAAATTTCAAGGAATCTGCCGTAACGGTTTGGTGAAAACGGATACCGCCTTTATAAGGCCCGAGGGCACTGTTATATTGAATGCGGAAACCGCGATTGACGTGAATTTCACCTTTGTCATCACGCCACGGTACACGGAAACTAATAATACGTTCCGGTTCCACAATGCGGTCTAAAATTTTTTCTTTGATATAGAGCGGATTTTGCTCAAGTACAGGAGCTAAAGAACTAACCACTTCTTTTACAGCTTGTCGAAAGACTTTTTGTGCGGGGTCACGTTGTATAACCCGTTCCAGGAACTGCGTGGTGTATTGTTTGCTATCCATGAGTAGCCTCCTTGGTCTAATTACATTATAGCAACAATTCAGATTTTTGCACACATGTTCTGACCAATATGTTAAGATATGGAAAAGTTAGTTTTCTTAACAATGGAGTCATTATGTTAACCGCGCCCATGGAAGATTATTTGGAAGCCATCAGTTTGGTGCAAAATACCGACGGTTTTTCACGTGTAACGGATGTACGCAATTTGCTAGGTGTGAAAACGCCTAGTGTGACGGGGGCCTTGCGCGTACTGGCCGAGCAGGGATATGTCAAGCATGAACCATATGGTGAGGTGAAACTAACTGCCAAAGGCCGCCGCGCCGCCGAGGATGTAAAGGCGCGCCACGCCATTTTGAGCCGCTTTTTGACCGAGGTATTGGGCGTGCGGGCCAAAACAGCGGATATGGACGCATGCAAAATGGAACACACGATTAGTCGTGAAACGCTGGAAAAACTACACGCGTTTTTACAAAAACAAACAAAAAGGAAATAAAACTTTTTTATTTCTATTCCCTCAGATAGCAGGAAGTCCTGTTTTAGTCATTTCACAAGAAATGTAAATAAAAACCGGAACTTACTAAAAGTTCCGGTTGAGGTTACTTATTATCCCAGCAGACCACTCAAATCCTCTCGTGCCTGCTAGAAATTGCGTTTGATAATACTACGTACGATTCCTTCTATATGAAAGCTATCCCGATCGGCAATGATGGGGGAGTATTTTTTATTTTGTGATTCCAAAATAATATTTTCTCCGTCCTGGCTAAAGCGTTTGACCATCACTTCCCCTTGGTTGACACAGACCACAATATCGCGTTGATTGGGGCAACGGTTTTGTTCCACAATCAGCCAATCACGCGGGGCAATGATATTTTCCATAGAGTCACCTTTGGCTTCTACCATAAATCCTCTGCAGGCCGGAAAATAAATCATGCTCGGGTCGACGGGCACCACGCGGGTTGGCACACCGGAGAGCAGGGTGCCTTCGGGGCCGCATTTGGCTTGGCCGTACATAGGTAAATACACCACATTACGTTCCGGATCCTTGAGCAAAATATAATCGCGCGGATTTTCCGGATTGCGTTTCAAGTATCCCTTTTTCTCTAATTGTTTGAGATGATGAAAAGCTACGCTCTTGCCGCTGACGCCCAAACGGTCGGCCAGTTCCTGCATAGTGAGCGGATCGGAAATATTATTTTTTAAGATTTCTAATAGCTCTTGTTGTTTGGGATGTAGTTGTTTCATATTTCTTATTATAGCAAAAAAGTTCTATATTTTGTTCTAATTTTTTTAGAAAAAAATCCCCTGTCCAAAAACAGGGGAAATACTTAAAAATCAGTAAAGCTGTACGGCATGAAGTTTCTAAGTTTCTTTTTGTACACCGTTTTTTTGCCTTTTTTATCGACAGAAATTAGGAAAAGCGGCGTATCGGGCTTCATAAACTCCGTCATGACCTGTAAGCAAGCTCCGCACGGAGTGCCGAAAGGTTGATTGGGCACTGGGTCGGTACATAAGGCAAGTGCCGTAAAACGGGTATAGCCTTCGCTCACTGCCTTAAACATGGCGTTGCGTTCGGCACATAAAGTCAGCCCATAAGACGCATTTTCAATGTTGGTGCCGGCGTAGATCTTGTCATCTTCGGTCAAAACGGCAGCCCCTACTTTGAAATGAGAATAGGGCGAGTAAGAGTATTTTTTTACAGCGATGGCCGCTTCAATTAGCGAGTCCAGTTGCTTAGTAGTAATTTTTTTGCTCATACTTTTATTTTATCTTTTAGGACGAAAAAGTCAAGTCTTTTGATATACTAACGGATTGTTTTGCTACAATAAAGTATGAATAAATGGATATTAATTTTACTGATCATAGGTTTGATGTGGTATATGTTTTCTCCCTCGAAGCAAAAAATAAAAAATCTGGGCAATGCTCATGGAGTTATTGTAGCTTTTGGGGATAGTTTAACCTACGGTTACGGAGCATCGACACAGAGTAGTTATCCGGCCGTATTGACGCGCAATTTAGGCAGAGAAGTAATCAATTTAGGTCGCAACGGAGAGACGGCTGTCCATGCTGTTACTCGTATTCAAGAGACTTTGGATTATGAGCCCTATATGGTGCTAATTGAGTTCGGGGCGAATGATTTTATGCAGTCGGTGTCTTTTGAACGCACCATTTCGGCGATGGAGCAAATGGTAGAGGCGGTCCAAGCCGCCGGAGCCATAGCTGTGGTAGTAGATACGGGCGGTACGCCGTTGATGAATCGCTACAGCAAGGCATACAAAAAAATCGCCCAAGAAAAGGGCGCGGTGTTCGTGCCCGGTATTTTGGACGGTATTTTTGGCAGAAAAGGATTGATGTCCGACCAAATACATCCCAACGCAACAGGCTACCGGATGGTGGCAGAAAAAATAGAAAAAGAAATAAAACCATATTTGTAAATGCGAAATAATTTGTTATACTAAAAAAGACGTATACAATTTTATCTGTTTTTGGAAGCGTATGTAGAATACGCAGAGCTCTAGTAATAGGGCAAACAGGAAGTCCAAGAACAGTCGTTTAGGTATAAAGTAGACGGCCTTATAACCCGTCTATTTTATGCCAAATGTTTATCGTTTTACGATAGACTACGGCTGTTATATGCTTGGGTTACTTCCTGTTGCTCACATATAACGGCCGTTTTTTATGTCCGTTTTCCAAAGACAGATAAAAGGAGAATGGATATGAAAAATCAAAACGCATTTACCCTCATTGAGTTATTAGTCGTCGTCTTAATTATCGGGGTACTCACCGCTATTGCCCTGCCGCAATTTCAAACCGCTATGGATAAAAGCCGCTATGCCACTTTAATGCCGCTTGCCAAAAGTGTCGCTAGTGCCCAAGAAGCTTATTATATGAACACCGGTGCTTATTCGCCCGACCTGGCCTATTTGGACGTGCAACTGCCGGCCAGTAGCGCCGGAACACAAGCCAACCTAGGCGACGGCGCCACCGTTACATTAAGTGAAAAGAAAAACTATGAATATGTAAAACTGAGCAAGGATACCTTGGAAAATAATTATGTGATTTACCAAGAAAAAAGTCCAAACTTCCCCAATGAAATACATTGTGAGGCCTTGCAAGGGAGCGCGCGGGCTGAAAGATTATGCACCACATTAGGCGGGAAAAAAATAAACGGAGCTTTAAAAAAAGGATATGATACGTATGTGTTAGAAGGAGCCGGCACAGACGATTTTTATCCGCAATTTGCCAAAAACTGGAAAGCGGCCGGTATCCCGGAAGAAACGATCGATAAAATGGTGGATGCCATGACATTTTTGAAAGAGATTATAGAAAGTCGCGAGCGGTATTATGCCGAACATGGCGTTTATCCTTCTTGGGATCAAATGGATATATCTGTACCGCAAAATTTACGGGCTGGTGATTGGGCGGCAGGAAATGCACAAAATCCAAATACCTATGTGTTTTCTTGCCATGTTTTAAACTCAACTAATGAATGTATTGCCAACGCGGCTAATAAAGATCTGCCTATGTTCCAGTTTGGAGTAGCAGGCGGGAGTGTGGGGGGGAGTTGTTCAAATTATGGTGGCAAAAATGCTACTACCGAAAATATATGCAGTCAAATGACTGTAAGTCGTGAAAGTTTTCCCGGGTGGGGGCATTTTTATGTTATCTCGGATGATATTAATGAGTTATAAAAGAAACTCCTGGCTATGCCGAAAATTCCCAATCCAATAAAACAGGCTCCCCGGAACGAGGAGCCTGTAAATCATGCAACCTATGTGGTTTATTTGCGTTTCTTTTTGGCCAAGACGTCTTTGGCAGCGGCTTGCGCAGCAGCCAAGCGAGCTATTGGCACACGGAACGCAGAGCAGGACACGTAGGTAAATCCTTCGCGGTGGCAGAATTGCACACTTTCCGGATCGCCGCCGTGTTCGCCGCAGATACCAATCTTAAGTCCCGGTTTAACCTCGCGACCTTCTACGACCGCGTGGGTAATCAAGCGGCCCACACCGTATTGGTCTAAGGTTTGGAACGGATCGGCTTCTAAAATGCCTTGTTTCAAATATTCCGGCAAGAAAGAACCGATATCATCACGAGAGAAACCAAACGTCATTTGCGTTAAGTCATTGGTACCGAAGGAGAAGAAATCCGCTTCAGACGCAATGTCGGCCGCTAATACAGCCGCACGCGGAATTTCAATCATGGTGCCCACGGAGAAGTGCAGTTTTTTCTGTTTGGTCTTGGCTACAACTTCGTCATAGGCTTTGCGAATGAGTTTCTTTTGGTTGATGATTTCGTTCTTATCGCAGGTCAGCGGAATCATGACTTCCGGCGTTACTTTGACGCCTTCTTTCATCAATTCGGCCGCGGCTTCAAAAACGGCACGGGCTTGCATTTCGGTAATTTCCGGATAGGTAATACCTAAGCGAATACCGCGGTGACCCATCATCGGGTTCACTTCATGCAAACCTGCGGCACGTTCACGGAAGGTTTCCATCGAAATTTCCAAGGCGTCCGCCAAGCTGCGTTGTTTTTCATGCAAGGCAGGCACGAACTCATGCAAAGGAGGATCCATCAAACGTACCGTGACGCTAAAACCGGCCATCGCTTTCATGGTTGCCTTGATTTCTTGTTTCACATAGGGGAACAATTCATCCACGGCAGCTTTGCGTTCGGCTTCGTTACCGGCCAAAATCATTTTGCGCAAGATGAACAAAGGCTTTTCGGAATTTTGTCCATAGAACATATGTTCTACGCGGAACAAACCAATGCCTTCGGCGCCAAATTTGCGCGCTTTTTCGGCGTCTTCTTTGGTATCGGCGTTGGCGCGTACTTTTAAGACACGCAATTTATCGCACAAGCCCAAGAAGGTGGCCAAATTTTTGTTGCCTTCGCCGGCGCCTAACATTTTCAAACCGCCCGCATAGACTAACCCTTTGGTACCGTTCAAGGTCAGCTCATCACCTTCTTTGAAGGTCTTGCCACCCATAGAAACGGTTTTCTTGGCCATGTCCAATTCCAGCTCGCCGCAACCTACGATACAGCATTTACCCCAACCGCGGGCTACCAAGGCCGCGTGAGAGGTCATACCGCCGCGTTGCGTTAAAATACCGGAAGCGGCGCGCATTCCTTCAATATCTTCGGGGTTGGTTTCTTCGCGCACCAAGATAGCATTAACGCCTTTGGCATGTAAAGCAATGGCATCATTAGAAGTGAAAACGATTTTACCGCTTGCACCGCCGGGACCGGCCGGCAAGCCTTGTGCAATGGCTTTGGCTTCTTTTTCGGCTTTGGGGTCAATGGCAGGCAACAACAGTTCGCCTAATTGAGCCGGGCTGACACGTAAGACAGCTTCTTCTTTGGTAATTAGTTTTTCTTTTACCATGTCTAAAGCCATTTGCACAGCGGCAATACCGTTGCGTTTACCGACGCGGCATTGCAACATCCACAATCTTTCGTGTTCAATGGTAAATTCAATATCCAACATGTCATGGAAATGTTTTTCCAAGCGTTTTTGGATTTGGTCCAATTCTTTATACACTTTCGGCATTACTTTTTCCAAGGTGGGCAAGTGGGCTGAGTGAGCATTGGTAGACCATTTGTTCATCGGAGAAGGAGTGCGGATACCGGCTACTACGTCTTCCCCTTGAGCGTTGATTAAATATTCTCCGTAGAAATGGCTGTCACCGTTACCGGGGTTACGGGTGAAAGCTACACCCGTGGCAGAGGT